>VGXK01000117.1 GCA_016873355.1 Phycisphaerae bacterium
CCACGGCGCGGGCGTCGTTCCTGGCCGCGATGAGCCACGAGATCCGTACGCCCATGACCGCGATCCTCGGCTTCGCCGACGTGATCGACGAGCACGGCGGCGTCGACGCCGGCACGCGCACCGCCGCCGAGTCGATCCGCCGCAACGGCGAGCACCTGCTCAAGATCGTGAACGACATTCTCGATCTCTCGCGCATCGAGGCGGGCGCGATGACGATCGAGGAGATCGCGGTGGCGCCGCTGGAGATCGTGCAGGAGGTGGTCGCGTCGCTTCGGCCGCGCGTGCGCGGCAACGCCACGGAGCTGGTGGTGGAGCTGCTCTCGCCGGTGCCCGCGCTCATTCGCAGCGATCCGACACGATTGCGCCAGATCCTCTTCAACCTGGTCGACAACGCCATCAAGTTCACGGAGCGCGGCTCGGTGCGCGTGGCGCTCGAGCGAGGTCCCGGCGAATCGCTTCGCGTGCACGTGAGCGACACCGGCATCGGCATTCCGCCCGAGCAGATCGATCGGGTCTTCCGGCCGTTCGCGCAGGCGGAGCCGAGCACGGCGCGGCGATTCGGCGGCACCGGACTCGGTCTCGACATTTCGCGCCGGCTGGCGCGCATGCTCGGCGGCGAGATCACGGCGAGGAGCACGCCCGGACGCGGATCCACGTTCTCGCTGGAAGTGAGCACGGGGCCGCTCGCGGGCGTGCCGGCGATCGCGTCGATCGGCGATTCGCGCGGTGCGTTGTCGGGCGCGGCGAGTCGTTCCGGCGCCGCCGGCTCGGGCGTCGGCGCCGGGGCGGGCACCGCCGCGCGAGGCGCGGGATCGCGCCCGCTTCGCGTGCTGCTCGCCGAGGACGGCGCCGACACGCAGCGCCTGGTGCGGCATCACCTCGAGCGCGACGGCATGCGCGTGGAGACGGCCGTGAACGGCCGCGCCGCCGTCGATCTGGCGATCTCGGCGCGACGGCGCGGCGAGCCCTTCGACGTGATCCTCATGGACCTCGAGCTTCCCGAGATGGACGGCGTCGAGGCGACCCGCGCGCTGCGCGAGCGCGGCTATGCGGGTGCGATCGTCGCGCTCACGGCACACGCCGACGGCCCGGCCCGCGAGCGCTTCCACGGAATCGGCGTCGACGCGATCCTGCCGAAACCGATCGAGCGAACGCGCCTGCTCGACGCGGTCCGTCGCAGCGCGACGAGTCGAAGTACGGGCTGACGCCGGCGTCCGCCTGGCGCGCCGGTGCGAGCGGATCGGGCGCCGCCGACGCGCGGTTCTCGAACCGATCAACCCCAGTTGCCGAGCAGTTCGCCGAGGTCGTCGCCGTCCACGACGCCGTCGCCGTTGAGATCGGCGGGGCAGCCAGCGCACGCGCCCCACTGACCGAGCAATGTTCCGAGGTCGTCGCCGTCGACGCCGCCGTCGCCGTTCAGATCGCCGAGCGCCGCGCATTCGTCGGGCACGCCGTCGTCGTTGAGATCGCTGAGCGTTCCGGCGGCAAGGTCGTCCACGTCGGCGACGCCGTTGCCGTCGCAATCCGGCGCGGCACCCCAGAGTCCCAGCCAGAACTGCGTCGCGTGAATGACCTCGGCCTGGAAGGTGCCGCAAAGCGCCAGTCGGTCGCCGGTGAGCAGCGACGCGTCGCTCATCGAGTGATTCGCGCCCGCGTTCACCCATTGCTGATTCAGGAGCGATCCGTCGCTTGCCGCGTATCGCAGGAAGCGCAGCCCGTTCTCCGTCGGCGGATTGCCTCCGGTGGCGCGCACCGAAGGGCCGACCACGAACGGATCGCCGGACGCGTCGAGTTCGATCGACCGTGCCTCGTCCTGTCCGAACACCGGCTCGCCGAAACTCTTCGTCCACTGGATCGCGCCGATGGCGTTGGCGCACGCCGTGAGCATGTCGAAGTACTGCGCGTTGTCGTAGAGAAACCCCGCGGCGTATGCGCGTCCGGAGGAATCCACCGCGAGCGAAAGGAATCGATCGACGCCGGGCAGATTCCAGGTGGCCGCGAAGTTCAACGAGCCGCTCGAGGAGTATCGCGTGATCGTGGCGTTCTCTTCGCCTGTGAAGCCGACCGTCGAAGCCCCGACGAAATAGACCGAGTCGGCGGGCCCGAGCTTCGCGTCGAACACCACATCGCCCGGGCTGAAGCCGGCGCCGTCGTGCGCCACGGTCCAGAGCACGTCGCCGGCGGAGTTGCACTTCCAGAGACCGACATCCGTGTCGTTCGACGCCGTGGACACGAGGCCGACCAGCACTGCCGCATCCGTCGAATCGACGAGCACGAAGGAGCCGGTGTCGAATCCGTGCGCAGGACCGTCGAAGGTGCGCACCCAGAGGATGTCACCGTTGGCGCCGTCGACCCTGAGCAGCACCGCGTCGTTGAGAGTCGTGGCGCTGCTCGTGTATCCGCCCGCCAGGAGATTGCCCCCGCCGTCGAACGCGACGCTCTGCAACTGATTCTGATTCGAGCCACCGGGGTTGACGGCATGCGACTTCGACCAGAGCAACTCGCCGTCGGCGCCGTACTTGACGATCGACATGACGGTGGCGGAGCTTCCGATCGGGAAGTAGTGACCCACCACGCCGATCGAACCGTCGTCGTGAATGGCGAGATCGCCGAGCGTGTCGGGCCCGCCGCCGGGGTTGCCCCACGACTGCATCCAGACGAGCGCGCCCGACGGCGAATACTTCGCCACGAACAGATCCGTGTAGATTCCCGAGGGTGTCGTGACGCCCGCGATCACGATCGATCCATCCGGCGCCACGGCCACGCGCGTTGCGGAATCGAGTCCGTAGTCGACGGGCCCCGGATACTCGACGAGCCAATGCATTCCGAGCGGCGGCGGCGCCGCGCCGGCGCACGCCAGGCACGCGGCGAACATGGACGCGATTCCCGAACCGATCGTTGCGTTGCGCATGTGCGGGTTCCGATCGAGGAGGTGGTGTCGAGTTCGCCGAGACCGCGAGCCTTAGCCCCAGTTGCCCAGCAACGTGCCGAGATCGTCGCCGTCGACGACGCCGTCGCCGTTGAGATCGGCGGGGCAGCCGGAGCACGCGCCCCAGGAGCCCAGGAGCGCGCCGAGATCCTCGCCGTCCACGATTCCGTTGCCATCGAGGTCGCCGAATGCGGCGCACTCGTCGGGCACGCCGTCCTCGTTCGCGTCCGTGAGCGAGCCGTCCATGAGCTCGATCACGTCGATCACGCCGTTGTGATCGCAGTCGACGCTCTCGGCCCAGGCGCCGAACCAGGCATCCATCTGAAGGTTCGGATAGGTCGTTCCGCAGACGATCACGCCGCCCGCAGGCAGCGCGCACGCCTTCGCCATCCAACCGCCGGAAGGAGCCGTCACGAAACTCTCGAAGCGGCTTGCGCCGTCGTACGGGTCGTAGCCGAGCAGGCGAATGCCGCTCACCGTCTGCGGACCACCTTGACCTTGCGTCAAATGCCAGGATGAGCCTGCGACGACGACGCGCCCGTACTTGTCGACATCGACCGAAAGGCCGGAGTCGGGCGCGATGATCTGCTCGGTGAAGGTGCGCTGCCACAGCATTCCGCCGGGGCTGGTGTGGACCTTCAGGGTGATGATGTCGAGGCCGGTGACGGCGCTGATCGCGCCCGTCACATAGGTATTGCCCGCGTCGTCGACCACGACCGAATTGAAGCGGTTCTGGCCGCTCGTCTGAAGCAAGGTGGTCGTGTCCTGGCCGCCCTGCCAGTGATAGCGCACCACGATCGGTTGCTCGCTGCCCTGCGGGCTGGTGACCCATCCCGCGAACACGATCTTGTCGTCGGGCCCGAGCGCGGCCGCGGCGGCGGTTTCGCTCCATGTGGCTGCGCTGTAATTGAAGTAGCTCGACCACGCGGTTCCGCCGTTCGAAAAGAGCTTCCAGATGCCGACGCCGGTGGCGCTCGCGTTCATCTTCACGGAGCCGACCATCGCCACGGAATCGTCGGAGCCGACGACAACGAAGTTGCCCTGGTCGTGGAGATTCGCCGGGCCGTTGAAGGTCGATTGCCAGAGGTACGCGCCGGTCACGCCGTCGAACTTGACGATCGCCGCGTTGCCGCCGCCGCTCCATTGCCCCGCGCTGCCGCAGGCGTACACATCGCCGATCGAATCGACGGCGACGGAATAGAACTGGTTGTGCCAATCCGAAGCATTGCCGATTGCGTACGGCGTCGCCCATAGGAGATCGCCGTCGGCGTCGTAGCGCACCACCACCATGGTGGTGGACGGCGTGCCGCCGTAGAAGTAGCCCGCGACGCAGATCGAGCCGTCGTCGGCGATCGCCATGCCGCCCGTGTAGTCGTTGCCGCCACTCGGGGAATCCCAGGTTCGAATCCAGAGCAAGGCGCCGCCGACGGTGAACTTGGCCACCATGATGTCGCGATCGCTTCCCGACTGCGTGCTCTCGCCCGCGATCACGATCGTGCCATCGGGCGCCGTGCGCACGATGGTCGCGACATCGTCGAGATTCACCGGGCCCGCGTATTCGACCGAGCAGAGCTGCTCGAGCGGCGGCAAGCCGGCGCTCGCGATGCTCGCGACGCCGAGCGCGGCGACGATGCTGGCGCAGCGGGTGATGCGGGTGATGCGGGTGATGCGGGCGTTTTCGACGGCGATCGAGTGCTTGCGCATGGTGGCTCCTCCCACCGGAATCCACGAGATCCGTGCCGGGCGCGCCCGACGAATTCGCTCCGTTGCGCCGACGGCGCTCAGCCCCAGTTTCCGAGCAGCGTGCCGAGATCGTCGCCGTCGACGACGCCGTCGCCGTTGAGATCGGCGGGGCAGCCGTCGCACGCTCCCCAGCCTCCGAGCAGCTCGCCGAGATCGCTGCCGCCGATTTCGCCGTCGCCGTTCAAATCGCCGAGCGCCGCGCACTCGTCGGGAATGCCGTCGCCGTTCAGGTCGTGCAGCGTGCCGAGGTCGATGTCCACCGAGTCCGTCACCCCGTTGTGGTTGCAGTCGAACTCGGGGCGCCAGCGTCCGATCCACGAGTTCTGGCCCTCCTCGTCGCTTGGATAGGAGGTGCCGCAGATGATCACGCCGCCGTCGGGGAACGGCACGACGCTCTTCATCCAGTGGCTCGGGCCGAGACCCTGGAAGCTCTGCCAGAGAAGCGTGCCGTCGTCGGCGGTGTAGTGCAGCACGCGCATGCCGTTCTCCAGCGGCGGTCCGCCCTTGCCCGCCCCGCCGCCTTGGAGCAGTCGCTGCGACGGACCGCCAACGATCGGATCCCCGTCCAGATCGAGCTTGAGCGAGAGTGCGTAGTCGGAGCCTGCGCCGGGATCGCCGTACAGGCGCTTCCAGATCACGGCGCCGGCGGGACTCACCTTGTAGAGAACGAAGTCGCTCTGCTGCGCGCCATTTTCTTCCTGACCGGCCGCGAATGTGTTTCCGTCGTCGTCGCGAACCACGCAGAAGAGTCGATGGTCGTCGGGCACGCCGAGTGCAAGCGAGTAGATATCGTCGCCGTCGGCGTCGTAGCCGACGATCAGATGCTGGTCACCCGAGCCCGCGTAAACCCAGCCGACCATCGTCACCGACCCATCGGGCGCGATCGCGGCATCACCGAGGTACTCCTCCCCGCCGGGCGCCGCCTGGTGATTGCGCGCCCAGATGAGCGATCCATCGGGGGCGCACTTCCAGAGACCAAGATCGCTGTCGTAGTTCGGCCCGCCCCACTCGCCGGCCATGATCAGGTTCCCGTCGAGGTCCACGAAGACCTTCGCGCCGTGGTCCCGCTCGCTGCCGGGACTGCTGAACTGCTGGGCCCACAGCAGGTCGCCGTTTGCGCCCGACACCTTGAGCAGCGCGGCGTTGCCGCCGCCGGAGTAATGCCCGGTCTGTCCGCACGCGACGATGTCGCCGTTCGCGTCGAGCGCGACGGAATAAAGCTGGTTGTGCCAACCGGCGCCGGTCGTGTACGCGTGCGTTCGCGCCCAGAGGAATTCGCCCGAGCTGCTCCACTTGGTGACGAGCATCGTCGTCTCGGAGCCGCCGCCGTAGTAGTAGCCCACGGCGGCGAGCGAACCGTCACCGGCCATGGCGACGGAGGCGACGTAGTCGTTGCCGCCGGTCGGGCTGTCCCAGGTGTCGAACGAGAGCAGCGCGCCCATGGGCGAGTAGCGGGCGACGAAGAGATCCTGGTCGAAGCCGCTCATGCCGGTCTGTCCGACGAGCACGATGTTCCCGTCGGGCGCGATGCCGGCGTACTCGCTCGTGTCGTACGCGAAGGGCGCCGGTCCGTCGTACTCCACGAACCAGGTCATCTCGAGTTGAGGCGACGCGGCGACGCTGCGGGCAATCAGCAGCGCGGCGGTGGCGGAAACGATCGCGATGGGCTTGCGCATGGCGGAACTCCTCCACCGGAATCCACGAGATTCGGGGTTGGCGCGCCCGGCGAGCCCCCGACAATCGGCCGATAGGCTTTGGTGCCGCAGGAACCGCTTCGAATGCCCGAGCACGAGTTCGATCCCGTCTCGAAGGCGATCCGCGACCTCGAGTCGGGCGATTCGAGTGCCGCCGATCGCCTGCTGACGCTCGTCTACGGCGAGC
>VGXK01000118.1 GCA_016873355.1 Phycisphaerae bacterium
TGGAGCATCCGGTCGAGGGCGGCGTCGACGCGTGGCTCGCGCTGCGCGATGCGCTCGCGCGCGGCGAACTCGTGGCGATTCTCGCGGATCGGGTGATGCCGGGGCAGCGCGGCGCGACGATCTCCTTCTTCGAACGCGCGTCGGCTCTCCCCGCGGGACCCGTGCGACTCGCGGCGATCTCGGGAGCGCCGATCGTGCCGACCTTCATGATTCCCGGCTCGGACGGCGCGAGCACGCTTCGATTCGAGGCGCCGATCGAGGTCGACGACGCGACGCGTGCGATCGACGACTCGCATCCGGGACAGCGAGCCCTCGTTCGGGCGATGGAGCGCGCCATCCGCGCGGCGCCCGATCAATGGCTCGTCGTCGAGGGACCCTGGATCGATCGAGCGGATCGGTCCGGCGCGGACGCGCCGCTATCATGACCGCCACGACGATGGTTGCTCGCGACACGGTTCGTTCGGCGGTCGAGAAGGTGCTTCGCCAGGACCTCAAGTTCGGCTCGATCGAGGTGACGGACGAGACGAAGCTCGTCGGCGGCGACCTGCCGCTCGATTCGCTCGACCTTCTCATGGTCGTCACCGGCACCGAGAAATCGCTCGGCGTGAAGCTGCCCAGCCGCCGAATCGACGCGAACGCGATGCGCACCGTGGGATCGTTCGTCGATTTCGTCTGCGCCGAACTTTCCGCGACGGCCGGGAGGCGGTGATGGATCGGCACGAGGCCGCGCGCGACGACGCGCTCGCCGTGGAGATGCTGCCGCAGCGGCCCCCCTTTCGACTCCTGACTCGCGCCGAATTCAACGGCGGTTGCGCCCGTGGTCGCTGGGTGCTCGACGGCGGAGAGTCCTTTTTCTCCGGTCACTTCCCGAACGATCCCGTGGTTCCGGGCGTGCTCATCGTCGAATCGATGGCGCAGCTCGCATCGCTGGCGATGGCGGCGCCCACGGGCACGCCGCCGCGCGACGGCGCCGCGACGATCGACTCGGGGGCTCGCGAGACCGCCGCCGACGGTCGCGGCACCGCGCGCGCGAGCGTCGTCGCGCCGCCGCTGCTCGTTCGGATCGACGTCCGCTTCCGCTCCGTGGTGCGGCCGCCGGCCGAGCTGCTTCTCGAAGCGCGGCTCGATCGCGAGATCGGTCCGCTCGCCGAGTTCGAAGCGAGCGCGCGGCTCGGCGATCGTGTCGTGGCCGAGGGACGCCTCACGCTCCGCGCCGGGAGCGTCGCGTGACGCTCGAGCCGATCGCGGTGACCGCGGCGGCGCTTCGCACCGCCCTCGGCAACTCGCGAAGCGAAGTGCTTCGCCGCGCTCTCGACGGCGAGCGGGCGCTCGCGAACTCGGCGGCGCTCGAAGGCGCGGGAACGAGCGATCGCACGTTCGCGGCCAGCGGCGCTTCGAACGGCGCCGATCGCGCCGAGGATCTTCTGGCCCGAGCGCTCGCCGATGCGCTCGCCGAGGCGGGAGTCGAATCGCCCGATCGTCTCCGCGATCGCCGCACGCACATCGTGGTCGGCACCACGCTGCACGGAATGCGGCACCTGCGCGAGTTCCTGCGCGGCGGGCCGGCGAAGGGCGCCGGACTGCTCACCGCGGGCTCGGTGCTTTCGATCGCCGCCGATCGCTGCGGCCTGCGCGCCGCCGGCGTCACCATCTCCACTGCGTGCGCGTCGGGAATCACGGCGATCGGCATCGCGTGCGATCTGCTCCGCGCGGGGGACGCCGATCTCGTGCTCGCGGGCGGCTACGACCCCGTAAGCGAGTTCTCGCACGCCGGGTTCGACAGTCTTCGACTGCTCGCATCGGATGCGCCGCGACCGTTCGCGCAGGATCGCGACGGCATGCGCACCGGCGAAGGAGCGGCGATCCTTGCGCTCGAGCGGGAACGCGACGCACGCACGCGCGGCGCGACCGTGCTGGCGCGCGTGGCGGCGGTGGCGGAGAGTTCGGACGCCTTCCATCTCACGCAGCCTCATCCCGACGGCGACGGTGCGGCGGCCGCAATCGCCGAGGCGATCTCTCGCGGCGGAGATCCGGATCTCATCGTGGCCCACGCCACCGGCACGGACGCGAACGACCTCTCGGAGTACCGCGCCTACGAGCGCGCCTTCGACGATCGGCTCTCGTCGATTCCCGTCACCGCGCCGAAGTCGGCGCTCGGTCACACGCTCGGCGCCGCGGGCGCCGTCGATGCGGCGCTCTGCATCGCCATGGCGGAGTCGGGCCGGATCATGCCGACCATGACGCGGGACTGCGACCTCGATCGAGATTCGTTTCCGCATCTTGCGCTCGTCACGAAGCCGATGTCGTGCACGCTCTCGCGCACGCTCAATCTCGCGCTCGGATTCGGCGGATCGAATGCGGCCCTTCTGCTCGACCATCGCGGCGCCGCGCCGCCAGGGTCGCACGCGGCACGAACCCCCGCTCGCTCCAGCGTTCCCCGATTCGAGATTCCGCCGGATCACGAGTCGCCCGCCGACGAGATCCTGATCACGGGCGTCTCCGCGATCGTCCCGGGGGCCTGCGCCGCCGGCGAATCGATCGCCGACATGCCCGCGCTCGTTTCCGGCGACGTCGACGACTCGCTGCTCGCTCCGCTCGTCGACGCCCGCGCGGCGCGCCGCATCGCGTGCGTGTCGCGGCTCGTGCGCGCCGCCGTGCGCCTGGCGATCGACGACGCATCGCTGCCGGCGGATCTGCTGACGCGGGTCCACGCGATCTGCGCCACGCAGCACTCGGCGATCGGCTACAGCCTGGACGCCTATCGCGAGGTGATCGAGGGCGGCCTCGGCGGCGGCAATCCGCTGCTCTTCGCCGAGAGCGTGCCGAACGTGCCCGGGGCGCAGTGCTCGCTCGCCTTCGGCATTCGAGGTCCCGCGATCAGCGTGATCGGCTCGCGAAGCGCGTTCGTGGAAGCGCTGATGATCGCCCGCGCGAGAATGATCGCGCGCGGCGTCGAGCGCGTGATCGTGGTCGCCGCCGAGGAGCGGCATCCGCGACTCGACGAGGTGCTCGTGGCGTGGCGACTCGCGAAGAACGGCGATGCGATGAGCGCCGCCGGCGCCGTGGCGTTCGTGCTCGAGCGAGCGGACGCGGCGCGAGCGCGCGGTGCGCGATCGCTCGCGCAACTCGGCGCCGTGTCGTGGCTCGCTCCCGCAACGCGGCATTGGCGTCGCATCGTGGACGCGGGGCGCGAATTGCTCGCCGCGAGCATCGGCCGAGTCGACGCGCCGGCGCGGCCGGGACCGCTCGGCCGCCTCGAGCGTCGAATGCTCGGCGAACGCCTCGGCGAGACGCTCGGCGCCGAGCTTCACGCGGCGGGACCGGCCCTGCTGGCGGCGCGTCGCATCGCCCGGCGCGAATCGGGCACGGTCCTGGCGTTGGACAGCTTCGGCGCCGTGGCGCTTGCGGACTTCAGGGCGCTCGCCGCCGAAGCGCCGCATTCGAGAGCACTGCAAGAATCGCGATCGCGGTGATCGCGGGCGACACGGGAAGCCTGGCGAGCAGCGCGGCGCCGGCTCCGGCGGCAAGCGCCAGCGGCAGCGAACCGTGCAGGCGCAGCACGATCCATGCGCCGATCGCGACGGCGATCCACGCGCCCCGCGCCCCGTATCCGCCGGTGCCGCTCGCGGCGACCGTGCCGACGGCGAGCTCGCTCCACTCCGCGACGCCGAGTCGTCCGAACGACGCCGCGCCGATCGCCATCGTCGCGGCGCCGTGCAGTCGCGACGGCGAATCGCCGAGCAGCTGATCGATCGCGCGCCCCGGCGAAAGCCCCGCGCCCACCTGCCACGCGAATCGCCCGAGCGACCGGCGCGTCGGCGCCGGCGGGAACAGCGCACGCGCGCACAGCCACAGATTGATCGCGATGCCTTCGGGCCAGTCGCGGCGAAATCGGTAGTGGCTGCGGCGCTCCGGCCCCGTCTCGTAGATGCAGCGGATCGGCGCAGCGCGATAGCTCGCCCCCGCCCAGATCGCCCTCGTGATGAATTCCTCCTCCCACGCGAAGCGGCCGCTGAGACAGCGCACCCGCCGCACGATCGAGAGCGGATAGACGCGAAGTCCGCACGGCGAGTCCTCGACGGACACGCCCGTCTGCGCGCGGATCGCGAGATCGTTCAGGCGGCGTCCCGCGAGGTTTCGAAGCGGGTAGCCGGGCGTGCCCGCGTCGCGCACGCCGCACAGCAGCACGCTCGCGGCGCCGTGCTCGCCCGCGGCCAGCTCCCGCGCCATCGACGCGAGTCGCCGTGCATCCTCCGGATCATGCTGGCCATCCGCGTCGACGGTGACGGCGAGTTCGAATCCGCGCGCCAGCGCCGCGTCGAATCCGTCCCGAAGCGCCGCCGCCTTGCCCCCGTTCCGCTCGCGCAGGATCGCGATGCGCGTCCGCTCCGCTCGAGCGTCGTGCGCGCCGCGCTCCATCCGCGATCCCGCGTGATCGCTCTTCCCCGACGCGACCGGCGCATCGGCTTCGCTCCAGCTCCGCAGGAACTCGACCGAGCCGTCGGTCGAGCCGTCGTCGACCACGATCACGGCGTCGACGGCGCGCTCGATCCGGCCGAGCACGGCCGGAAGCGACGCGAGCGCCTGGTACGCAGGCACGAGTGCGCAGAGTCGAGGCGCGCGATCGCGGAACACGCACCGATACGATACCGGCGTGTCGCGCCGCGATGCCGATGCCGAAGCGGACGAGTTCGCCGACCGCGGCCGATACCGGCGCTTCGTCAATCCGCGCTGGGCGCGGGCGCTTCGGCTCGTCGGGTGCGATCGCGAGTGGACGCATGGCGAGGGCGTTCACCTCATCGATTCGCAGGGCCGGCGCGTGCTCGACGCGATCGCCGGCTACGGCGCCGCCACCGTCGGACACAATCATCCGCGCGTGATCGAGGCGCTGCGGTCGGCGCTCGATCGTCGCACCCCGGGCATGGTGCACTTCGGCATCCCGCCGCTCGCGGGCGCGCTTGCGGAGGCGCTGCTGCGGCGCTCCGCACCGTCGCTCGACAAGGTGCTCTTCACGAATTCGGGCACCGAAGGGATCGAAGCGGCGATCAAGCTCGCTCGCGCGTCGACGGGGCGCGCCATGATCGTCCACTGCGACCACTCCTTCCATGGATTCACCACCGGCTCGCTCTCGCTCGTCGGCGTCGATTCGCTGCGCGAAGGATTCGGCGAGCTGCTCCCCTCCCGGCGGATTCCCTTCGGCGATCTCGAGGCGCTCGAGCGCGCGCTTTCGCCGCGCGACGCGGCCGCGTTCGTGGTGGAGCCCGTGCAGGGAAAGGGCGTTCGCATTCCGCCCGACGGCTGGCTGCCCGAGGCGCAACGACTCTGTCGGCGCGTCGGCACGCTGCTCGTGATCGACGAAGTGCAGACCGCCTTCGGCCGCACCGGCGCCATGTTCGAGTGCGTGTCGCAGGGCGTCGACGATCCCGATGTCGTCGTCGTCTCGAAGGCGCTTTCGGGCGGCATGATCCCGGTCGGCGCGGTGCTCGCGC
The DNA here is from genome assembly GCA_016873355.1 of Phycisphaerae bacterium. Taxonomy (GTDB): domain Bacteria; phylum Planctomycetota; class Phycisphaerae; order Phycisphaerales; family SM1A02; genus VGXK01. The sequence continues at coordinate 5,490 of VGXK01000118.1, forward strand.
GCGAGCGCATCTGGCGGGCCATGTTCTCGTCGCTCGATCGAGCGCTCGTGCACAGCTCGACCTTCCATCAGGCGCCGCTGGCGATGAGCGCGGCGCTCGCCGTGCTCGAGCTCATCGACGACGAGCGACTCGTGGAGCGAAGCGCGCGGCTGGGAAGTCGGCTGCGCGCGTCGCTCGAGTCGCTGCGGTCGAGGCATCGATCGCTCGGCGAGGTGCGAGGGCGCGGCCTCATGATCGCCATCGATCTCGAGCCCCCGCGTCCGCTGCGAGGTCGCCTCGAGTCGATGCTCTGGCCGCAGGGATTCGTCATGTCGCTGCTCTCGGAGGGCGCCGTGCTCGCGCAAGTGGTGAGCCAGCGCTCGGCGACGGTCAAGTTCACGCCGCCGCTCGTGCTCGACGAGGCGGGCGTCGATCGAATCGTTGCGGCGGTCGACCTGGCGCTCGCGCGTGCCGATTCCGGAGTGATCGACGGCTCGCTCGCGGCGCTGGCACGCATGGCGCGCAACTTCCTGCGGCGCGAGCCCACCCGCTCGCTTGACGCCGTCACTCGATCCGTTCGGCGCCATCCGGCGCCGTGAACGAATCGTCGGGCCACGGCCCGTTGATGCCCGGCCGGCGCACGCGCACGTCGATCCTTCCCGTCTCGCTCTCGAATCGCAGCGACGTCGGAATCGGCACGCCGCCGACGACCTGGTGATCGGAGCAGCGAAGCACTCCGATCGACGCGTCGCCGTCGAGCCTCCGCACCTCGAGCACGCGGCCGTCGCCGCGCGCGAGCGACCAGCGAAGCCGCGTGCCCGACGGCTCGATCGCCTCGACCTCGATTCGATCCTCGTGCTCCGCGACGATCGCAAGCTCGCCCGTGCCGGAGGCTCTCCATCCGAGCAGCGATCCAAGCACGCGCAGCAGATCGTGCGTCGCCTCCGCGGAAGCGCGAGCCTGATCCTTCACCACGGGGCTCATGATCGCCCACGCGCTTCCTTCCCTCATCACGACC
>VGXK01000119.1 GCA_016873355.1 Phycisphaerae bacterium
CGTCGCCACGGTCGGGGGACTCCGAGTGCTCAATCCGGTCCAGGGCGGCTGGGTCGTCGACACGCAATCGCCCTTCCACGATCTCGAGATCACGGGACGCATGACGAACCTGTACAGCCGAAGCAATTTCGACCCGGCGCTTCATGGCGGTCCGGGTTGGCAGACGCTTCCGGCCGAATCGCTCGTCTTCGGCGGCGAGGTGATCCCGGATTGCATCGGCGACCTCGACTCGGACGACGATGTCGACGGCGCCGATCTGGGCGACCTTCTCGGCGCGTGGGGCTTCAACGACCCCGCGGCGGACCTCGACGGGAACGGCGTCGTCGACGGCTCGGATCTCGGCACGCTGCTGGGCTCCTGGGGTCCATGCCCGTGAGCCGCGCGGCGACGACGGCGTCGTTCAGACAGCGCCGGAAAGGCGCTGCCGCAGCCACGCCCGCGCCATGAACCAGTCGCTCTCGACGGTGCTTCGAGCAACGCCGAGAGCGACTGCCGTTTCGTCCCCGCTGAGCCCGCCGAAATAGCGCAGCTCCACCACGCGCGCCTTGCGCGAGTCCAACTGCGACAGTGCCTCGAGCGCCTCGTTCAAGGCGAGCAGTTCGATCGGCTCCGGCGCCTCGACCGCCGCCTCCGGCAGTTCCACGCGGAGCCGCTCGCCGCCACGCTTGTCGGCGAGACGGCGCCGCGCGTGATCGACGAGGATGTGGCGCATCGCGGTCGCCGCGAGCGCGCGGAACGATGATTCGTCGTTCGTCGAGTCCGGCGCCGCGCTCGCCATGCCGACTCGCGCTCCGACTCGGAGGTACGCCTCATGGACGAGCGCCGTCGGCTGAAGCGTGTGACCAGGCCGCTCTCTCGAGAGAAGCGACGCGGCGAGATCCCGAAGCTGCCGATAGAGATCCTCCGACAGGCCGCCGCGATCTCGCTCGTCGATGGGGGTTTCGTCGCTCATGGCTCGACGCGCCGATCGGCGGTTTCGCGCTCGTCGCAGGTCGATCGCTTCCGGCGCAGTCGCTCGGCGAGTTCCGCCTCCGCGCCGGCGGCATCTCTCCCGTGCCCTCCCTCGACCGGAGGCTCGATGGCCGCGACGGGCGGCCGCTCGAGCACTTCGAGTCCGCGCCGGTAGGTGTCGCAGGCGCGCTGCCTGCGAGCCTCGGCCACATCGCCGATCCCGTCGTGCTCGCCGCCTGCGCGCGCCTCGTCTTCCCGTTCGTCGAGCAGCGCATCGCCCAGCCGTTCGCATGCGGTGGCGAGATTCAATCGGCAGGTCGATGCGGATTGCGGCTCCGCGCCCTTGAATTCGTGGACTCGCTCGAAGATCGCCACGCCTCGCGCCAGGTCGGCGATCGCGTCGTCCGACCTTCCCATCGCGCCGTGCACTCGCGCGAGGCGATTGATCGCCGCGTGCGTGACCGAGCCGTGCGGCACGACTTCGAGCAGCGCGATCGTGGCGTCGGACGACCAGATGGCGACGGCGCGGTTGCAGGTCTCGATCGCCTGCTCCCACTCGGACCGGCGCTCGTGAATCGCGGAGATCTGCTGCCAAAGGGTGCCGATCGTGAGCGAACGCCGCGCATTCGCCGGCTCGGAAATCAGGAGCCGTTGCCCGATCTCCGCCGCCTCGCGGTACGCAGCCAGGGCATCGACCTCCCGCCCCGCCTGCGCCAGCATCCCCCCGAGCTGCTGGTTCATGGCCAGGAGCGTGTGCGCGGCGAGCGCGTCGCGCGGATCCGCGGCGACGATGGCGCGGAATCCATCGGCGGCTTCGGACAGTCGAGGAATCGCCTCGTCGAGACGCTGGAGGCGGGCCAGCACCTGGGCCGACTTGCCGAGCTGCGAAATCACGCCCTTGCGGGCGTCGAAGTCGGAGGCGTCGCCCCTGGCATGTTCGCGCCAGATCTCCAGCGCCGCCTCGTAGTGCTCGAGCGCCTTGGCATCGTCGCTCCGTTCGTGGCGCACGAAGGCGCTCCCGTAGTAGTCCCCCATCGAATCGTGCCATGCCGCTTCGCACATCGGAAGCTCGGTCGCCGTGTCGGCGCCCGCCTTCAGCGAGTCCAGCAGCGTGCGCGTGCGGTCCAGGTCGCGCGCCGCATCCGCCGGCGCGTAGAGACTGTTCGCGGCGAGCCCGTACGCCTTTCCGAGATACGCGCGAACGAGGCGAAGCCGATATCGGGGCTGCTCGGGGTCGCGCGCCGCGAGCGCGTCGAATTCGGCGATGACCGAATCGAACTCCGTCATCCGCTCCCGATCTTCGCGGCCGAGCTCCGCGATGTACTGGCGGCCCAGGGCCCGATGTTCGAGGAAGCGCGGATCGTCGGGATCTTGCTCGCGCAGGCGCTCGAGGATCGCGAGAGCGCGCTCCTGGCTCGCGAGCGCCGCCTCGCTGTCCCCGATGTTCGGAGCGCGAATCGAGTGCTGCACCTGGCCGACACGCTGGTAGGCCTGGGCAAGATCGAAGAGCAACTCCCGGTCGTCGCCCGCCTCCGCCGCGAGTGCATCGAGGTACGTGAGCGCGGTCGAGGCGACCATTCGCCGCGCTTCGATCGATCCGGGCAGCCGGGCGATCGCATCGTGGAAGTCGAAGAGGAAGGACCTCGACAATTCGTGGACTTGCGCGAAGCGCCGGGTGGCCCGGCCTTCGGCCTCGATGTACTGCTGCTGGCGCTGCGCGAGCCGCCATGCCTGCACCGCGGCGGTGATCGCGAACGCCGTGAGCGCCACGACGATCGCCGCCGAGAGCGCGACGGGAAGGCGATGTCGCGCCACGAACTTCCTCGCCTGGTCTCGAAGCGTCGCGGGCGTGGCGAGGATCGGACGGTTCGTGCGAAAGCGGTCGATGTCCTCCGCGAACGCGAGAACCGTCGCGTAACGGCGATCCGGCTCGCGCGCAAGCGCCTTCAGGATGATCCAGTCGAGATCACCGCGAATGCGTCGGCGGAGCGAGCGCGGGTCCGTTCCTCTCCGCTCGGCAATCGCGATCAGGTCGCGCTCGGCCGGCAGGCGCCGATCACCATCGATCGCACTCGATGGGCGCAGCGGCTCCTCCTCGCGGATGCGTCGTCGCAATTCCTCGAATGAGGTTCCCGCGGTCCGCGAGCCCGTGGCGCGAGCGCGGAGCGGAGTCGCGCCCACGAGCAGCTCGTAGAGGAGCACGCCCAGGGAGTAGACATCGCTGCGGATGTCCACGTCGCCTCCGGCGCCCGCCTGCTCCGGACTCATGTAGTCGGGAGTGCCGAGGACGGCGCCGGCGATCGTGACGTTCGAGGCCGGATCGTCGGCGTCGCGCTCGAGCGCCTTCGCGACGCCGAAGTCGATCACCTTCGCCTGCGGGCGCCCGTCGACCTCCGCGACGAGCACATTGCTCGGCTTGAGATCTCGATGCAGCACACCCTTCGCGTGCGCATGCTGAACCGCGGCGCAGACCTGGATCATCAGATCGAGCCGCTGCGGGATCCCAAGTCGCTTCGAATCGCAGTAACCGGTGATCGGAAGGCCGTCGACGAGCTCCATCACGAAGTACGGTCGACCGTCGGCGGTCACGCCGCCGTCGAGCACCTTCGCGACTCCCGGATGCTCCATGCGCGCCAGGACCTGGCGCTCTCCCTCGAAGCGGCGCCTCACCTGCCGCGTGTCCATGCCGAGCTTGACGACCTTGAGCGCCACGCGGCGCTTGATCGGCGTCTCCTGCGCCGCGAGATAGACCGTGCCCATTCCGCCTTCTCCCAGAATCCGCTCGATGCGGTATCGGTCGATGACGGTTCCGACAAGTCGCCGCATCACGCCGCGATCCACATCCGACTCGGGCTGATCGTGGAAGTGAAGCAGCTCCTGCACCTGGGAGGCGATCTCCGAATCGTCACGCTCGAGCGCTCGGAGTTGCGATGCACGCTCATGCGGATCCAGCAGGCGAAGGCGCTCGAACATCGACGCCGCGCGGCGGAATCGACTGGATTCGGGTGTCTCTTCTGCCACGAGCGTCCCCACTGGCCGGCGATCGAGCGTCCGCGCCTCGGGCTCCATGTTCCTCGGGAACGCGTGTCGAGGTCAAGACGATGCACGCGAAGCGGTGACCGGCGAGCGATCGATCGATGCCGATATGCTGCCCGCCATGCCTCTCACGGAGTGGTCGGAGGAGATCGTGCTCGTCGAGCTCGGCGAGGAGCCGGCGTTCTCCGAGGAGATGGGCAATCTCATGGCGCGGCTGGCGCAGGGCGCGGCGCACGTGGTGCTCGACCTTCGCGGCGTCTCCGGCCTCAACTCGTCGAATCTCGCGCAACTGCTCCGACTGCGCAAGAAGGTCAACTCGCAGGGCCGGAAGCTGCGGCTGAGCGGCGTGCGCGACACGGTGTGGAGCGTGTTGATCGTGACCGGCCTCGACAAGGTCTTCGACTTCAGCGAGGACCTCTCGGCCGCGCTCGCGTCCGTGCAGATGGGGCTCTGAACGATGCGCCGGCTGCGCCGATCTCGCTCCGAGCCGCGCATCGAGCTCACGCCGCTCATCGACATCATGGTCTTCCTGATGACCTTCTTCATCTACTCGCTCGTGCTCATGGTGCGCGTGGACATCCTGCCCATGGAGCTCAAGAGCTTCCAGTCGAGCGAGGCGGCCACGCCCGCGCCGGCGGCCACCGTGAGCATGGATCTCGAAGGCAATCTCTACTTCAACCGCGAGACGATCGCGATCGACGACATCGCGCCGCGACTGGTGGCCGAGCGCGCCGCGGAACCGCGCACGGTCTTCTATCTCGCCGTCGCCGAAGGCAAGACGGACGTCGATCGCGCGCCGCTGCTTCAGGACATCCTGAGCCGCATTCATGCCACCGGCGTGCCGGTGAGCCTCGTCGGTCGACCGCGGCCGAGATGAGCGTTCGCGCGGCGCGAACTCGCGCGAGACGGCGTCGAATCGCCGCTTCGCGCACGCCGAGGCGGTTTCGGCTTCGTGACGCGCATGATTCCTGATCGCGGAGCCCGCGCGGATACGATGTGCCTCCAGTGGCGTCGCGAGATTCGCTTCCCATCTCGATCTGCGTGCTCGGATCGCTTGCGCTGCACGCCACGCTGATCCTGCCGATGATCGGCACGGCGCTCGGAAGCGGCACGATGCTGCCGGGCGACCTGCCGCCGGAGGATGAATCGGCGCAAGCGCCGGAAGAGAAGCCGCCGCCGCCGCCCTCGCCCCCGCCCGACATTCCGCTGCCGCCCGAGTTCCATCGCCCGCGCGAAGCGGAGCGCATCACGCTCGGCATCGACGACGGCTCCGATCAGCCGCTCGTCACCTGGATCGGCTACGACGAGTACGAGAAGCACATGGCGCGCCTGTCGGAGGTGGAACAGGCGGCCATGCGCATGACTCCCGAAGGCGGCGGCGAACCCGCGTCCGCGCCGCCGGGAGCCATGAGCGCCGCGGCGGCCGAGTCATCCGCGGCGCCGCCGGAAAGCGCGCCCGCCGCCGTCGCGCACGTCGAGCGAGCCGCCGACCAGGGACAGCCGCCGTCGCTGCAACCGAAGGCGGAAACGACGCCGACACCGCCGAACGCGCCGCCGCCGGCGGAACCGCCCGTGGTCACCGAGTCGAAACCGCCGACTGCTCGCGCGCCGGAGCCTCCGCCGATCGTGGTCAAGGTGGAACAGCCGACGCCGCCGGCGCCGCCCGAGCCGGCGCCCGCGCCGGGACTTGCGGTCCCGCGCGCCACGGAGGTTCCCCGCGCGCCCGACGGCGCGCCGCTTCCGCCGGAACCGCCGAAGGACGAACCGCCGAAGCTCGATCCGATCGTGCGCCCCGCCGAGAGCGCGGGAAAGAGCGAGGAACCGCCGAAGGACGACCCGAAGGGAGAGGATCCCCCTCCCCGGCCCGAGTCTCCGCCGGCGCCCGCGCCCGAACCGAGCACCGAGATCGCGCCGCGCACCTCCGAGTCGAAGCCTCCCGCGCCGGAAGCGCAGCCGTTCCCGACGCCGGTTCCCGATCCCGAGGAGAACTCGCCGGCCCACGATCAGCCCGATCGCAACGCGCCGCCGTCGCCGCCGCTCGCGCCGGGCGCGCAGCCGCAACCGCAACCCGATGCCGCGCCGGGCGCGCCGACGAAGCCGGCCGCCGCTCCGGGGCCGCCCGTGTCCGGCGAGCTCACCGAGCAGGAAGCGGATCCGACTTCCACCGTCGACGTTCCCGCGGAACTCTGGCGCAACGGCAAGCCGCTCGCCGCGAAGGGACTTCGAATCCTCACGCGACGGCCGCAGATGCTTCCCGAGTATCTCGCGATCCAGACGAGCGCGGGCAGGAACCCCGTCTTCGAGCTGAACTTCGACAACCAGGGCCTGGTGCGCAATGTCGTGGTGCTCGAGGGTTCAGGCGCCCCCGAGCTCGACGATCGACTCGTCGACTGCCTCTACAAGTGGCGCGCTCGCGGCGAGCGACTCTCGACCGTGAAGGCCGGAGATCGACTGAAGTTCACGATGCGGATGCTCGTGCGGTAG
>VGXK01000120.1 GCA_016873355.1 Phycisphaerae bacterium
AGATCCGCCTGCTTCGCCCTCCTTGCCACACTCGTCTCGCCAACGCCAGCTCGCTACGCCTGAGTCGTCACCGCTCTGATCTCGTGCTGCGGCGGCGCGTCGAGGGCTCGACGCGGCGTCGACCGCGACCTTCCGGCGCTTCTCAGCGATTCACGGCGTGAACGGCGCGCACCTCGGGAACTCGCTCCCGCAGGTTGTGCTCGATGCTTCCCTGAAGCGTGATGTTCCGCGAGGGGCACGAGACGCACGCGCCCCGGAAGCGAAGCGTCACGGTTCCGTCGGGCTCGACGCCCACGAGCTCGACGTCACCGCCGTCGGCCTGGATCGCGGGCCGGATCATTTCCAGCACCTGATGCACTCTCGTTCGAAGATCGGCCGCCGGTCGCGACATCGGCAGCAGCATAGGCGAACGCCGTAGAATCGGCCCTCGTGCTCGACTCATTTGCGCGACGGAATCCCATCACGGCGCTTCTCGCGGTGGCGCTTCTCGCGGTGGCGCTGCTCGGCGCCTGCTCCACCACGGTCGACGATCCGATGAAGGCGCTCGCGAGCCCGGACTCGCTGCCCGTGACCCAGTCTCGGTCCATGGAGCAACTCAAGGACGACACGAGCCCCGAGTACCTCAAGACGCTCCGCAGGGTGGTCACGCAGGTGGGCTACACGCCGCCCATCCGCGAAGAGGCGTTCATGCAGCTCAGGCGGAAGGATCCCGAGGGTCTGCGAGATGCGTTGGCGATCGCCCTTCCGCGCATGCAGATGCTCGAGTGGCGGACCCGCGTCTGCGAACTCATCGCGCAGGAGAGGATGATCGAGATGACGCCCACGCTCATCAACGCGTGGGCGGTTCCGATGGGCGGGTGGATCCAGAAGGACGAGGACCGGCCCGAATACAAGGCGCTCGTCGAGCTGCACGGCACCGGCAAGGTGCCCGACGTGCTCTACCAGGCGATGCTCGACAGCAACCCGGTGACGCAGGCGAATCTCCGCGCCCGCTGCTGGGAGCTGCTCTGGAAGACGGGCGATCGCGAACGGCTCGTGGCGCTCGTGCAGGACGATCGCATCAAGCCCGACGACGGATTCCTGCGGGATCTCCGCGCTTCCGCGAAGGACCTCGGCATCCTTCCGCGCAACCGCGAGGAGATCCTCTGGCTTCGCTCGCTGCGCGAGCCGTCGCGAAGCGACTTCTGGCGCGACTGCATGACGGCGACCGCGAAGATGTCCCCCGAGGTGCGAAGCTCGCTCGAGCTGCGCGAACTTCCCGTGGCGGTCGCCGCGTCGCGCGTGCGCCCGGATCTGCTCGCGATGACGCCGGCGTCGATGTACCCGCTGCTCGAATCGAAGGTGCGCAGCGAAGGGCGCGCCACCTACAGCCCGAGCTTCGAGGGCTACTCCGGCAAGTTCACGGAGTCGCTCTACATGATTCGCGACGAGCTGAAGTGGGGCGACTACGCCGCCATGCTCCTGGCGTGCGATCTGATGGAGCAGGACGCGGCGGTGCAGCACATCTTCGACATCGCCGACCGGGATCTGCACGACCGCGCCACCGAGTACGGCGGCGTGATCGATGTCGACGAGAAGGGCCGCTTCGGCGTGCACGAGTTCCGGCCGCGCGTGCAGGGATCGGACGTGCGCTTCGAGGCGCCTCAGGAGATGTTCGAGCTGGCGTACTCCTCGCTCTTCCACTTCCACAACCATGCGCAGGAGTACGAGAACGTCCGCTACGCGGGCCCGCACCTGGGCGATTTCGGGTACGCGGACAACTCGCGCGCCAACTGCCTCGTCTTCACCTTCATCGATCGCTCGTCGCTCAACGTCGACTTCTATCGATACGGACGCATCGCCGTCGATCTCGGCACGATGACCCGACCTTCGTCGCGGCGCCCGGCGGGCCGACGCGTTCGTCGACCGCGCGGGCCTGCGGCATGGCGTCGCTCTTCCTGCTGATCGCGGCGCTCGTGCTGAGCCGGGCGGGCGCGGGGCCGCTCGTCGACCCGCGCGAGCTCGGCGCGGGAACGATCGCGGCGCTGACGCTCTCGGGCACGATCGGACTCGCGCTGCTCGCGGCGATCCCGGGTCAACTGCCGCATCTGCGCGCCTCGAGCGGCGGGCACCTGGCATGGAGTCGTTCCACGCGACGCACGCGCTGGATCGGGGTGATCTCCTGCGCCTGGCTTGCGTTCTCGATCGTCGGTCTCGGCTGGCTCGCGGTGGTGCGCTCGTGGATGGGAACGATCCTGGGCGAGGGCGACACGATCCTGCTCGACGAAGCGATCGCGATCGCGCCCGCGATCGCGGCGATGTCGATCGCCTGGTGGTGGCACTCGGCCTACGCGGTGCTCGGCGGAACGCTGCGGGCTCGCGCCGGATTCGTGCTGACGCAGATGCGCGTCTACTGGCCGATCTTCCTCGTGCCGGTGGCGCTCATTCTCGCGTCGCAGGAGATCGTCGAGCGATTCGTGCGCACGGGCTCGCCGCTGGCGCTCGAGCGATCGGCGCCCGGCTCCTCCGCGCTCGCCGAATGGCTCTCGCTCGGCGCGGCGATCGCGGCGCTGCTCGTTTCGCCCGCGGTGGTGATGCCGTTTCTCTCGACGGCGCCGCTGCCCGAACGACCCGGTCTCTCCGGACCGATCGCGACGCTCTTCGCCCGTCGAGGCGTGCGCGTTCGGAGCGTGCGGCTCTGGCGCACCGGCGGCACGCTCATGAACGCGGTGGCGCTCGGGGTGCTTCCCTGGTGCCGGTGGGTGCTGCTCTCCGATCTCCTGCTTGCGCACCTTGCCGACGACGAGGCGCTCGCGGTCGCCGGGCACGAAGCGGCGCATCTCAGGCACCACCACGCCGCGTGGCTCGCCGGCGGAATCGTCGGCGCGGTCGGCTGCACCGGACTAGCGATCGGACTGCTCGTCGAATGGCTCGAACCCGTGCTTCCGCGCGAGCCGTGGGTGGGGTGGACGGCACTGGCGCTGCTCGTGACGATCTCGGTGCTGCTCTTCGGCGCGCTCTCGCGGCTTTGCGAGCGGCAGGCGGACGCCGACTCGGCGCGATCGCTTTCGGGGGGAGAGCGGATCGATGCCGAGGCCGTCGGGTCGATGCGCCGGGCGCTCGCGGTGGTGGCGTTCGCGAACGGGATCCCGCCGAAGCGGCCGTCGTTCCGGCACGGCTCGATCGCGAGCCGGCGACGCCGGCTCGAGCGGATCGTCGGCGAGCCGAAGCGCCGGCTGCCGGTCGATCGCGCCATGGCGATCGCGCGCATGCTCATCGTGGCGGCGCTCGTGCTCACGCTCGCCTCGCTCGTGGCGCCGATGCCGGGCGACGGCGATCCGGCTCGTATGATCCGCTCCCAGGAGCCGTCGCCATGAAGTTCACCAAGATGCAGGGACTCGGCAACGACTACATCTACGTCGACGCCGATTCCGAGCGCGTGCCCGATCCGGCGGAGGCGGCGAGGCGGCTCTCGAACCGGCACTTCGGCATCGGCGCGGACGGGCTGATCCTCATCTCGCGATCCCGCCCCGGCAGCGGCGCCGACGTGCGCATGCGCATGTTCAACGCCGACGGAAGCGAGAGCGAGATGTGCGGCAACGGCGTGCGCTGCGTGGCGAAGTTCGCGATCGACCGCGGGCTGTCGCGCTCGAAGCCGCTTCGCGTGGAGACGGGGCGCGGCGTTCTCGAGATCGACTGGCGCGTCGGCTCCGATGGTCGCGTGGCGCAGGCCACCGTGTCGATGGGCGAGCCGATTCTCGCGGCGTCGAGGATCCCGTCGGTGATTCCGGGAATCGATCCGGCGTCGTCGGTGGTCGATCACCCGCTGCCGGGCGGCTTCTTCGGCGAGCTCGACGGGGCGTGGCGCCGCGAGTGCGGACTCGACGCGCGCCTCACGCTCGTCTCGGTCGGCAATCCGCACGCGGTGCTCTATTGCGCCGATCCCGCGAAGGTGCCGCTCGAGCGCATCGGCCCGTTCCTCGAGCGGCATCCCTGGTTCCCGCAGCGCATCAACGCCCACTTCGTGTCGATCGTCTCGCCGCGCGAGGTGCGCATGCGCACCTGGGAGCGCGGCGCGGGCGCCACGCTGGCGTGCGGAACCGGCGCGAGCGCCGTGTGCGTGGCCGGCGTGCTCACGGGACGCGGCGGCGCGACGATCACGGCGCATCTTCCCGGCGGCGATCTCGAGCTCTCCTGGCCCGGCGCCGGCAAGCAGGTTCGCATGAGCGGACCCGCGGTGGAGGTGTTCGAGGGCGAACTGTGCGGATCGTCCGGCGCGGGTTCGAGCGTTGGCTCGGCGCCCGGTGCGGGCGCCGCCGGAGCATCGGGTGCGGGCGCCGCGCCGAGCGCGCCGATCGCGGGAAGGACTTCCTGAGCGTGGCGCTCTCGGAGTTCGAGCGCCGCCTCGTCGAGCGCCTGGCGGCGGCGCGTGCCTCGATCGAGCGCGACCTCGAAGCATGGGTGAACATCCCGACGGGCTGGAATCACGGTTGGGGCCTCGACGAACTGCGTGCGATCCTTCGCAGGCGGCTCGAGGCGCTCGGCGGGCGAGCCGAGCTGCGTCCGGGGGTCGACGATCCGGAGGCGCCGAAGTGGAAGGGATCGATTCCGCCGACGCTCGTGGTGCGCGGCCCGGGAGCAGGCGTTTCGACGGACGCCGCCATGACCATCAAGCCGCTGCTCTTCAGCGGACACCTCGACACCGTCTTCGACCCCGACGGCGATTTCCGATCGTTCGTGCGCCAGGGCGATCGCGCCGTCGGTCCCGGCGTGAGCGACATGAAGGGTGGGCTCGCGATCCTCATGGCGTCGCTCGAAGCGCTGCATGCGCTCGAATCGCTGCCGCCCTGGACCGTCGTGCTCAACTCCGACGAGGAGCGGGGGAGCTTCCACTCGATCGCCGACCTGCGCTCGCTCGCGCGCGAACACTCCGTGGCGTTCGTGGTGGAACCAGCGCTTCCCGACGGCTCGCTCGTGGTGGAGCGGCTCGGCTCGGGTCAGCTCGAGATCCGCGCCACCGGCCGGGCGGCGCACGCGGGCCGCGACTTCACGAACGGGATCTCGGCGATCGACGCGCTCGCGCGGGCGGTGCTCGAGGCGTCCCGCGTGAGCGATCCCGCGAACGGGCGCATCGTGAATCTCGGCGTGATCCGCGGCGGGGAGGCGGCGAACATCGTGCCGGCGTTCGCGTCGGCGAGCGGCACCGTGCGCTTCCGCGATCGGAAGTCGGCGGAGGCGATCGCGTCGGCGCTGCGAGCACTCGATCGCGGCGGCAAGGCCGACGGCGCGACTCGCGGCGGCGGGCACGGCTCGCAGGACGCGGGCCTTCCGCGCATCGAGGTTCGGCTCGCGCTCAATCGCCCGGCGAAGCGGCGCACGACGGCCCTCGAGCCCTACCTCGAGATCTGCCTCGGCGCGGCGAAGGACCTCGGCCGTCCGCTCACCACCGCCTCGACCGGCGGCTCGAGCGACGGCAACATTCTCGAGGACGCGGGCCTGCCCACGCTCGACTCGCTCGGCGTGCGCGGCGGCAATCTCCATCGCACCGACGAGTTCGTCGAGCTCTCGACGCTCACCGACCGCGCGGGGCTGCTGGCGCTCACGATCTTCCGGGTCGGGAAGCGACTCGGCCTGTCGAACGACTGAGCCGCGCTAGTCGCGCTTCACGGAGAGCCGCTCGATCGCCACTTCGAGCACCTGCGACACGGTCGCCACTTCGCGCTCGGTCATCGCGTCGAAGAGCGGCAGGGCGAGCGTGCGCCCCGAGATGCTCTCGGCGACGGGGAAGTCGCCGGGCTGCGTGCCGAGCGCCTGGCGCACGTGCGGCAGCAGCGCCGGGCACGGGTAGTAGTTCGCCGCGCCCACGTCGTGGCGATGAAGCGTGTTGATGATCATGTCGCGATCGAGCGCCGAGAAGCGGTCGCTCAGGCGCACCACGAACGCCGACCAGCTCACGTTCGCCTGTTCGGGAATCGTGGGCAGGATGATGTCGGCGTTGCCGCAGAGCCGCTCCATGTAGAGCTGCACGATCTCCTGCCGCCGCGCCATCGACTCGTCGAGCCGTCGAAGCTGGCTTGCGCCGAGCGCGGCGCAGAGCTCGGGCATGCGCGCGTCGTAGCCGTCGTAACGGTGGTCGAGGATCATGCCGAGGTCCGCATCCTGCCCGGGGAAGCTCATGCGGTCGACGCGACCCTGGTTCCGCAGCGCGCGGCACGCGGCGGCGAGATGGTCGTCGTGCGTCACGAGCATGCCGCCCTCGCCCGTCGTGACGGGCCGATTCACGAAGAATCCGAACGCCGCGATTCGCCCGAACCGGCCCACGTTGTCGCTGCCGATCGAGCTGCCGAGGCCCTCGCCGCCGTTCTCGACCATCGGCAGCTCCAGGCGCGTGCAGAGGGAGATGAGCGCCGGCAGGCCGGCGGGGTTGCCGAACGGCGCGCCCGCGAGCAGCGCGCGGGTCTTCACCGAGACGAGCT
>VGXK01000121.1 GCA_016873355.1 Phycisphaerae bacterium
CACGAGCGGCGCCCCGCGCGCGGACGCCGCCGCCTGCGGGACCGTCGCCTCGTCGGCGCCGACCGCGACGCGGCATCGAGCGCACTCGGAGAGGTGCAGCGCGATGGCGCCCGACCGCTCGTCCTCGAGCGATCCGTCGCACCAGGCCGCGAGATCGATCGGCGACGGGCACGGAGTGCCCGCGTCGTCGCGATCGTTCGATGCCGGGATCTGGTGCCGAGGCGTCATCGGAGGCTCCCTTGGAAGTAGGCGTCAGGCGGCGCCGGCATCCCCGCGCCTGCCTCGTGCCGGCGGCGGCGCCGCCGCGGAATCGCGTGCCTCCGGCCGATCCAGACCGAGCAACGCGCGCAATCGGACCACCGCCTTGTGGTGGGCGCTCCGCACGGTCTGCGGTTCGATCTCGAGCCGCTTCGCGATCTGCTCGACCGTGAGTCCCTGGCGATGCATCAGCAGCAGCACCGTGCGCTGCTGCTCGGAGAGCGCCTCGAGCGGAAGCGAGTTCGTCTCGTCGAGAACGCCGTTCCGCGCCGCCGCCGATTCGACCGCCGGATCCTCGATCGTCCGCGGCTCGGCGTCACGCGAGATGGGAAGCGCTCGGCGTCGCGTGCGCTCGTGCACCACGCTGCGCGTGATGACGGCCAGGTAGGTCTCGATGCGGGCGCGCCGGGAGTCGAAGGCGCGAAGCAGGCGGAAATCGTCGCGCACGAGCCGCACGAAGACCTCCTGCGCATCGTCGTCCGAGTCGCCGATCGCGCCGCGGGCGGCGCGCCGCGCCACCGCCAGCACGAGCGGCGCCGCGAAGCGCACGAACCGCGACCACTGGTCCGGGTCTCCGGCAAGGCACGCGTCGAGATCGAACGGGAGTGGATCGGACACGGGGCGGGGACTCGCGAGCCTGCGGACGGCGGGCGCCGCTGCCTCCGCCGCCGGTTCGATGGCTTGGACGCTACCGCGCGGCGCGCGGGGATGGATGCGCGTTCGATCGCCTACCACCATTGGGACGACAACGACGGAAGGATCCGCAGCATGCAGAAATCCCGCGACGGCGCAAAGATCGTTGCTTCGATCGTGTTCTCGGTGCTCGGTGCGGCGGCGCCGCCGTCGGCGGGGCAATCGTTCGTCAACTGGGAGTCGCCGCACGTCCATCCGCTCGACCGCACGCCGGACGGCCTGACGCTCCTGGCCGTGAACACGGCCGATGCGCGGCTCGAGATCTTCACGCTCGCGGCGCCCGCGCCGGTGCTCATTCGATCGGTGCCGGTCGGCCTCGACCCGATCTCGGTGCGGGCTCGCACGAACGGCGAAGCGTGGGTCGTCAATCACCTTTCGGACTCGATCAGCATCGTAGACCTTGCGAGCGGCCGCGTGGTGCGCACGCTTGCCGTCGGCGACGAGCCCGCGGATGTCGTCTTCGCGGGAACGCCGGCGCGGGCCATCGTCACGCTGTCGCAGCCGAATCGACTGCTCGTGCTCGACGCCGCGGCGCCCGGCGCGCCTCTTGCGAACCTTCTCCTCCAGGGCGAGGACCCGCGCGCGCTCGCGGTGTCGCCCGATGGCGCCCGCGTGATCGCGGCGATCTTCGAATCGGGCAATCACACGACCGCGGTGCAGCGCGCGGCGGTGAACAACCCGAACGGTCCCTACGGCGGGCAGAATCCGCCGCCGAATTCGGGCGACGAATTCGTGCCGCCCATCGCCGTCGGTCTCGCGGATCCGCCGCCGGTGGCGCAGATCGTGCGCAAGGTCGGCTCCTCCTGGCTCGACGGGAACGGCCGCAACTGGACGAACTTCGTCGGGTGGGACGTGCATGATCACGATGCGGCGATCGTCGATGCGAATTCGTTCGCGGTGAGCTACGCGAACGGACTCATGACGACGGTCGTCGGCACCGAGGCGATGAACGACATCCGCTTCGAGAGCAACGTGAACGGCATCTTCGTCCGCTCGCGGATCGCCTCCTTCCCGATCGGCTCGCCGACGGCGACGACGACGGCGGATCTGAATCCGCATCTGGACTATTCGACGAGCTCGGTCGACCCATCGCTCCGGGAGCTTTCGATCGCCGACCCTCGCGCGATCGCGTGGAGCCCGGACGGTTCGACGGCGTTCGTGGCCGGAATCGGCTCGAACATCGTGATCGCCGCGAACGCCTCCGGCGCGCGATCCGCCACGATCGAGGTCGGCGCCGGACCGAGCGGGCTGGCGCTGTCGCCGGACGGTCTGCGCCTCTGGGTGCTGAATCGATTCGACGCGAGCATCTCGCAGATCGAAGTGGCGAGCGGCACCGTGAGCGCCACCGTTCCGTTCCACGACGCCACCCCCGAGGTGATCCGCGCGGGTCGACCGTTCCTGTTCGACGCGCATCGAACCTCGGGCCTGGGCCAGGCTTCGTGCGCGTCGTGCCACGTCGACGCGCGCACCGATCATCTGGCGTGGGATCTCGGCGATCCGAGCGGCGCCATGACGCCCTTCGATGCGGTGTGCGTCGCCGACGGCGCATGCATCGACTGGCACCCCATGAAGGGACCGCTCGTCACGCAGACGCTTCAGGGCATCATCGGCACCGAGCCGTTCCACTGGCGAGGCGAGAAGCACGGGCTCGAGGACTTCAACGTGGCCTTCACGAATCTCCAGGGCGCGGACTCGCAGCTCGCCCCCGAGGAGATGAACGCGCTCGAGGCGTACGTGGCCACGATCGTCTTCCCTCCGAATCCGAATCGGAACCTCGACGGCACGCTGCGCACGGCGCTTCCGGTGACGAACGGCATCGGCAACCCCCAGAGCGGTTTCAACCTCTTCAACACGCTCCAGGTCCTTCCGGGGGCGCCGGGCGGCAACACGCGCTGCGTCGATTGCCATCCGCTGCCCACGGGAACGAGCCAGGAGATCGGCATTCCGCTCGGTCCCGTGCCGCAGAACCGCAAGACCGCGCAACTCCGCAACATGCACGAGAAGACGGGCGCGGATCGCAATTCGACGAACGCCAATCGCGGCTTCGGATTCAACCACGACAGCGAGTTCATGACGCTGCCCGACGTGCTCGCCGTGGGCTTCCAGTTCCCGCCCGGGCCGCCGGGCGCGCAGCAGCGCCGCGACATCGAGGCGTTCTGCCTCAGCTTCGCCACCGACACGCACGCCGGCGTCGGTGCGCAGACGACCGCGTCGAACGGCGGCGGCGCCGGCGACAACGCCGCGCTCATCTCCCAGATGCTCACGCTCGCCAACTCGGGGCAGGTGGGGTTGATCGTGAAGGGTCGCGTCGACGGCGTGCCGCGAGGCTGGATGCTTCTCGGCGGAACCATGCGATCGGATCGCGCCGCGGAGTCGATCTCGCCGGAAGCGCTGCTCGCGCTCGCGGCGCCGGGAAGCGAACTGACCTACACGCTCGTTCCGAACGGAATGCAGGTGCGCCTCGGCGTCGATCGGGACGAGGACGGCTGGTGGGATCGCGACGAGATCGACGCGGGCAGCGATCCGGCGGATGCGACGAGCGTGCCCGGTCGCGGCTGTGCCGCGGATCTCGCGGGCAGCGACGGCATCGTCGACGGGAACGATCTCGGCGTGCTGCTCGGTCAGTGGGGAGTCGGCGGCAGCGCCGATCTCGACGGCAATGGAACGGTCGACGGCTCCGATCTCGGCGAACTTCTGGGCGCGTGGGGCGAGTGCCCGTAGGAGCCGCCTCACGCGCCCGGTCCGAGTTCGGCCGAAGTGTCCGCGGTGCTCAGCCCGCGCCGGAGCGAGCCGCGAGCGCGCTCAGCCCGGGCACGGTCCCCGCACTCCGAGCAGCGTTCCGAGATCGCCGCCGTCGACGACGCGGTCGTCGTTGAAGTCGGTGGCGCCGCCGCGCGTCGTCAGCCGCCGCCGTTTCCCGAACCGCCCGAGCCTCCGGTCGTGGGCGGGTCGGCCGTCGAGCAGGTGAACTCCCAGACTCGCTGTCCGTCCACCATCTTCGAGCGAACCTCGACGACCTTGTAGCCGTTTCGGATCTTGCCGCTGATCGAGTCCCACGCGAGCGAGCCGGAGACCTGGTTGGGATGAGTTTCGACGACGATGGCCATGTCAACCTCCGGATTCCTTGCGAATGGATTCTGCGATCCAGGCGATCAGTTTCGACTTCCGGTTCGTGGCGATGCCGGTTCCGTCGGCCGCCACGATCCACGCGCCGACCGCGTCGGATCCACGCGCGCGCTCGCGCTCGAAGGCAGCGAGCAGCACCGGATCGTTGCCGGCGGCGCGGCTCAGGATCGAGAGCGCCTTCGGCGCCTCGAAGCCGCGCAACTCGTCGAGCAGCTCGGAATAGCGCTCGTCCTCGTCCGTGAATGCCGTCGGCGACTCGGGAATCGCCTCGCCGTCGACCACCTGGAACGTGGGAATGAGCGGACCGATGCGCCCGTGCGAGTCGATCGCCACGTCGAAGCCCTGGTAGCCGAAGATCACCGGCTCGACGAAGGTCTCCGACATGCCGACCGAACGGCCGCTCGCGAAGGTTGCGCGCGCCGACACGCCGGGAAGCGGCATGCCGGTGGGGTCCCTTCCGCTTCCGACCTTCGAAAGCTGCTCGTTGATCTCGGTGACGGTGATGCCGTTCTCGAGCGAGCCGCGCGCGTCCCCGACCGGCTGCGCGGCGCCCGCGTCGGCGCCCGTTCCGAGCGTCGAGTTCGCGGTGAGCACCACGTCGAAGCTCTTCGCGCCGAAGACCTGCGTGACCACGCGGAGGAACCACGGGCCTTCGCCTTCGGGCGGTACGACGCAGTCGAGCAGATGCTCGCGCTTCGCCTGCTCGAGCAGCGCGGTCATGGCGGCGGCGTCGATGCCGTAGGTGTAGCACTGCGTGATCGTGAGCGATCCGGTGGCGCTCGCCGCGCCGAGAATGCTGAAGGCGATCGGCACCGACTGCACCGGCACCGCGATGCTCAAGCCGCCCGAGTTCGACACTTGGAACGTGTAGCTCGGGAATCCGGCGGCGGGGAAGCGCTCCCAGGGCTTCAGCGGATCGTCGGGATCGCGCCAGGCGCGCGGCAGCACGAGCGCCGGATCGTCGTCGCGAGGTTCGCCTGCGCGGCCGCGGTAGAAGTCGCCGTAGGTCGTCGGGAAGAGTCGGCACACGCGCAGATCCGTGGGGAGGAAACCCCGCTCGCGGTAGCGCTTGCTCTGATCGGCGACGGTGCGATTCACGAGGAAGACGTCGCCCGGCTGCATGTCCTGGCTGAGCGGATAGAGCGGGATCACCTGGCTCGCGCGGATCACCATGCACCAGTCGCGAGCGACGAGTTCCATCTGACGCTCCTTCTGTCGCATGGCGATCTCGGCGCAGCCGCCGATGCCGAGTAGCGCGGCGGCGCCGAGCGCCACGGCGGCGAATGCGGCGGGCGGCACGCAGGCCGATGCGCCTCGGGCGTTCTCTCGTCGTCCGCGATTCCGGTCGAAGTGCTTCGTCATGAACTCGCTCCAGGTCCTCGGGTTCCAGATTCAGGCGCTCGCGACCTCGGCGGTCTGCTCGAGCGCCGCGATGTAGACCTCGATGCCGTGCCGGCGCAGCGATTCGGCGCCGGCGCGGCGCAGGTCGGTGGACGCATCCATGAGCGTGTCGAGCAGGGCGCGCCAGCCCTCGCCGGTGCTCTCGACGCCGCCGATCGAGAAGGTCCGCACCGTGCCGAGGTGGCGGAAGTCCATCGACCAGGGCGGCACGAGCGGCACGGGATCGCGCTCGAGCGCAACATGCAGCGCGGAATCCGCGGCGAGCCGCCTGCCGATCTCGTCGCGGAGGGCCTGATCTCCCACGCGCGGCGCGGCGAAGGTCACGAGGCGCAGTCGCGGCGCGAGCTCCTTCCTCGAGACCGCGAGATGGGCGCACAGGAGCGACGCAAGCGCCCCGCCGAGACTGTGGCCCGTGAGCCAGATCCGTGCGTCGCCCTCATGGAGGTCGAGCACGCGCTTCTCGAGCGGAGCGAGCACGCATCGGAGCGCGGCGGCGAATCCCGCGTGCGCGCGGCCGACCGTGATCTCGGATCCCGCCTTGCCGATCACGAACGGCCGCAGCGCGATGTTCGCGTCGGCCACGAGGTCCTGAACCTCGCGCGGCTGGGTGCCGCGGAACGAGACGACGACGTCGTCGTGGATGCGGCACGCGAACGCCTGCGTTCCACCCGCGTCGAAGAATTCCACGCCCGCAGCGCCGAGATCGCGGAGCAGCTGCTCGGCGATCGGCGCGGGGCGATAGGCGATCGCGGAGAGTTGGGCAAGACGAAGTCGCGTCCCGATCGCCTCGGGATCGAGCGTGCGCCACGCGCCGGCGCGTGCAAGCGCACTCCAGTATCCGGGCGCCAGCGCGGGAACCGTCGCCGCGTTCGAGGCCGAGATCGCGAGCGCGCCGACGCGATCGGCGGAAGACGCCGCCGCACCTGCGCCGACGCCCGCGGGGCCTCCGCCCCCGGCGCC
>VGXK01000122.1 GCA_016873355.1 Phycisphaerae bacterium
CGATTGTCGTGGGCGCGGCCGCGGGACTACGGTCGCTCGCGGATCGCCGAGAGGATCTGGCCCACGCGATAGCGATAGAGCTCGGCGGCGGCGCGGAAGGCGAGCGTGTTCTCCGCGAGGTCGGCGAGCAGCCGATCGGAGTCGGCGTCGGTGCGATCGTGGAAGAGCAGGTTCTCGCCGCGCGGCCGCGGTTCGAGCACCACCTCGCCGCCCTCGAAGCGAACGCCCTGCGTGTCCTGGGGCGCCAGCGTGGCGCTACGACCCTCGCGCACCGCGTCGATCGCATCGCGGAGCGAGCGCTGGAACTCCTCGACGGGCACGTCGACGGGACGGAATCCCGGGGTCGACAGGTTCGCGAGATTGTGTGCCAGAAGCGCCTGGCGCGCCGAGCTGAACCGCATCAGCGATTCGAGCGTTCGCGAGGTTGTCGAGTCGAGCATGTCCATGCGGAGGTTTCAGCGGCAAGCGGCGCGCCGGCCGTTGGGTAAAACAGCGCGCCGGCCGCCCTGGCCGACCGGCGCGCCCGATGAACTAGACCGTCGAGGCGATGCGGCCCTCGTCCTTCCAGCGGCGCAGCTTGAGTCCCAGCGTGCGAACGCCGATGCCCAGCGCCCGCGCCGAGCGCTCGCGGTGTCCGCGATTGCGCTCGAGCGTTCGCAGGATCACGTCGCGCTCGAGCGTTTCGAGCGTGACCACGCCGTCGCAGATCGGCACCGGGCCGATCGTCGGTGCGGCCGGCGTCCCGTTGCCGCCGCCGGAGCCGTTCAGGTACGCGGGCACCACGGCCGCCACCGCTCGAGAAAGCCACGGCGCCACGAGCGCCGCGTCGATCATCTCGCTCGGGGCGAGCACGGCGGCTCGCTCGCAGACATTGCAGAGCTCTCGCACGTTGCCGGGCCACGCGTAGCGGCGCAGCAGATCCGCCGCCTCGTCGCTGAAGCGGTGCGGTGATCGACCCTCGCGCTTCGCCACCGCCGCAAGGAAGTGCGCCGCGAGCGCCGGCACGTCGTCGAGCCGATCCCGAAGCGCCGGCATCGAGATCGGCAGCACGTTGAGCCGGAAGAACAGGTCGCTGCGGAATCGCCCTTCGTTCACTTCGGCGCGAAGATCCCGATTCGTGGTGGCCACCACCCGCACGTCGACCTTGATCGGATGACTGGAGCCCACGCGCTCGAAGCAGCGCTCCTGGAGCACGCGCAGCAGCTTCGCCTGCAGCTCCGGGGGAATCTCGCTCACTTCGTCGAGCAGCAGCGTGCCGCCGTCGGCGAGCTCGAATCGTCCCTTGCGCAATCGATCGGCGCCGGTGAACGCGCCCTTCTCGTGACCGAAGAGTTCGCTCTCGAGCAGGGTCGGCGAGAGCGCCGCGCAGTTCACCGCGAGAAACGGCGTGGCACGGCGCGGACTGTGCGCGTGGATGAATCGAGCCGCCACTTCCTTGCCCGTGCCGCTCTCGCCGGCGATGAGCACGGTGCCGTGGCTCTCGGCGATGCGACGCAGCTCGTCGCGCAGCGAGTGCATCGCCGCGCTCTCGCCGATCAGGAGATCCTGCGGTTCGCGCGACGACGCCGGACCGTTCACCACGCGCAGGAGCTGATTCTCGCGCAGCAGCCGCACGTGCTCGATGGCCCGCTCCACCGCGATCGCGAGCTCGTCGCCCGTGAACGGCTTCGTCACGTAGTCGAACGCGCCGTTCTTGAGCGCGCGCACGGCCGTCTCGACCGTTCCGTACGCGGTCATGAAGATCACCGGAATCGACTCGTCGATGCGACGGATCTCGGCGAGCAGCTCGAGCCCGTCCATCTCCGGCATCTGGAGATCGGTCACCACCGCGTCGATGCCGCGATCGCCCAACCGATCGATCGCCTGGCGTCCGCCCTGCACCGCGATGACGCGATGCCCGCGCCTCGCGAGCACCGTGCCCACCGAATCACGCATCAGTTCCTTGTCGTCGACGACGATCACGCAGCCCATGGAATGCTCCTTAGCCGCCCGGCATCTGTTCGCGCAGGCGCCGGCGCGTGCGCCTCATGCGTTCCGCGACCGCATGATCCAGCTCGCCGCCCTGGTCGAGTGGGTTGGGTGCGGGAGCGCATGCGGCCGTGCCGTTCCCCGTGCTTCCGGCATGCGCGTGGGCGACTCGGGAACCGTCGTGCGCCGAAGCGCCGCCGTCCCCGAGTCGATCCCGAGTAGCACTCTCCCCGCCGTCGGCGCCGGCGTCGATCTCCGGCTCCGAAGCGGGAAGCAGCAGTTCGATTCGAGCGCCCCCCGAGGGCGATCTCGCCGCGATCGTGACGGCGCCCGAGTGCGCGTCGACGATGCGATGGACGATCGCGAGTCCGAGCCCCGTCCCGGACTCGCGCGTGGTCACGAAGGGCGTGAAGATGCGATCGACGATCGATTCGTCGATGCCGGGACCGCCGTCCTCGACGCCGATCATCGTGACGGGCACGCGGCGACCGTCCGCGTCCAGGCGCTCGCGTCGCGCGGCGTCGATGCGCACGCGAGGGGACGCCCCCGGCGTCTCCCGGATCGCGTCGATGGCGTTGCGGACCAGGTTCACGATCGCCTGCGTGATCGCCGACGAGTCCGCGGAGAGTTCGAGCGCGGGGTCGATCTCGACCCGCACTTCGACTCCGGCGGCGCTTCGCTCGGCCTCGCAGGAGGCGAGCGCCTCCTCCACGAGCTCGAGCACGCCTCGGCGCTCGCGCCGACCGCAGGAGGTTCGGGCGAACCGAAGCACGTCGACGACGATCGAGTCGAGGCGCGCCACCGCGCGGGAGATCTTCTCGAGCACCGCGAGCGACTCGGGCCGATCGGCGAGATCCTCGCGCAGCACTTCCGCGTGCAGGGCGATGCTCGCGAGCGGATTCCGCACCTCGTGGGCGATGCCGGCCGCCATCTCGCCGAGCGCCGCAAGGGCACGGCTGCGGCGGAGACCGTCGTGCGCCTCCGCCAGTTCGCGCTGAAGTCCCGCCACGCGCTCCTCGAGTCGCCGATGCGTCGACGAGAGTCGATCCGAGACCTCGTGGAACATCCGCAGGAGCTCGGGGAGCTCCGCGACGGCGCCGACCGCGGCGGCGATCGAACCGGCCTCGACGGGCGCGGCGCTCATGCCACTCGCTCCGTGAATCTCGGCTCCGGCGCGAGCGGAATCGAATGCGGCCTCGAGTTCGACGCGAGATCCGCCAGCGCGCGGTCCCGCCGCGATTCGAGCGAGGCGCGGAGCCTGGCATCCTGCGCCGTCGAGTCGCGGAGCAGCGACGCAAGTCTGCGGCGCGCCTCGCCGTCCATGGATTCGAGGCGCATCGGCGCGCAGCTCTCGCGAAGCGCCCGCACGACTTCCTCGCGGCGCCGCAGCAGCGCATCGATGCCGCCGTCGCTCGCCGAGGGGACGAGCAGCGACTCGTCGAGGCGCCGCAGCTCGGCCGCAAGCTCGAACGGGCATGCGACGCTCACTCGGCGCCTCCCGTCGGCGCGTGCGCGAGCAGGTCGCTCGGCGCCTCGAACCAGAGCCGCCATGCGTCGTTCGAAAGAAGTCGCGGCGTGCCGTCGTCCGCAAGACCGTCGAGCCGAAGCAGCGCCCGTCGCCGCATCGCGCTCGAATCCACGCCCGGCAGATGGCGGAGGCGCTCGAGCGCCACGAGCGCGCTTTCCGTGTCGGGATGCCGTCGATCGACCTCCTCCCACGCCACGATCGCTTCGTCGAGACGGCCGCACGCCTCGAGCGACGCCGCGAGTCCCACTCGCGCCAGCCGCGATCGATCCCGCATCGCCGGATCGTCCGCCGGAAGATCGATCGAATCGAACCGACCGACGACGATCGCGAAGTTCGCCGCGGCGGAACTCCACGCCTCCGAGCTTCGTGCCCGCGCGTCCGCCCGTTCCGACGGCGCCGCGGGTGCCGCGGCGCTCGCCTCGAACTCAAGCGCGATCGTCCGCCACGCATCCGCGAGCAGCAGCCGCACTTCCCCCGCATCGTCGCGGACGGGGTCGCGGCGAAGCAGCTCCTCGAGTCGCCGACACGCGATGTGGGCCTCCCCGGTCGCGTGCGCCAGGCGGCCTCGCTCGAGCAGCGCCTCCGCGTACGCCGGCGATTCGGGATCGATGCCCGCGCCGCCCGTGAGCACGACGTCGAGCAGCCGAGCCGCCTCGGCATCCTGCCCGAGCGCGCGATGAGCCCGCGCCGCCGAAATCGGGGCCCGCGCCGCCTGCGGGCTGTTCGGGTGGATCTTCGTGAGCATGGCGTAGGCGTCGATCGCCTGCTCGAACTGCTGAAGTCCGTGCAGGAGCTCGGCGATCCGGCGCAGCACCTCCGCTCGCTCGGGATCGGAATCCGGCCGCCATCGAAGCCACTCGCGCCAGGCGCGCACCGCGTCGTCGGTCCGACCCGCGCGCTCCCAGCACTCGGCGGCGCACTGCATCGCCGCGGCGCGGACCGCGGGTCCGTCACCGCGCGCGTCCATCGACATCCGCTCCGCCAATTCCTCCGCCGACGCGGCGGCGGCGAGGAATCTCCGATTCGTCGACTCGACCTCGACCGGGTCGGGCGCCGCGTCGTCGGCGCCGCCGGAGGCCGACGAGAGCGCGGCGAAACGCGTCATCGCGTCGCTTCGACAGGCGGCGGCGTGTCGGCGCAGCAGTTCGATCCGCTCGGGACCAGCCGAGGCGAGCTCGAGACCCTGCTCGCAGAGCTCGATCGACGCTCGCAGCGCGCCCGACGCGCTCGCATCCTCCGAGAGCTCGAGCGACATCGACACGAGATCGGCGCAGAGCAGCCGCACGGTCGGCTCGCACACGGCGTCGGCGGCGCGGGCGCCGGCGAACGCCGCCGCCGCGACCGCGTGATCTCCGCGTGCGCTTCGAAGGAGCGCTTCCGCAAGTCGCAGACGCGAAGCCGCCACCGGCGAGAGCGACCGCCCGAGCCACGGCGCCGCGATCGACTCCGCCTCGTCGGTTCGACCCGAGAGGGCCCGATGCAGCGATCGCTCCGCGTCGGCCCACGCCCGCTCCGGATGATCCTCGCCGAGCGACGAACACCATTCGTCGACCTCCCGATCCGCGTCCGCGAAGCGCTCGGCGCGTCGAAGGCACTGGAGCCGTCGCGAGCGCCACGCGCCGTCCACGATGTCGGGATCCGCGTTCGCCTCCAGGTCGAGTCGCTCGAGCGCCGCGGCGGGCCGATCGTCGCGCAGCGAGAGCGCCGCCTGCGCCAGCGCCATCCGGGAACGAAGCGAACGATTGCTCGACGGCGGAAGGATCAGGGGCGGCAGGGACTCCGCCGACGACGACGACGCGCCGTCGCACGCCATCGCGTCGAGCTCGAGCGCCTCGATGCGCTCGTCGATCGTGGGCATGCGAACGGCGATCGCTTCGCTCGAACGCACGCTCCAGGCGATCGCCGCGCCCGCGACTCCGACGAGCACCGCGAACGCGCCCGCGATCACCGCGATCCGCCGTCCCCGCAACCCGGCGCGGAGCGTCGGTGCCGGGTCGGCGACCGGCATCGCCGCGGAGGTGGATTGAGACCGCTCGTCGCGCACGAGATCCTCTCTCCGTCGCGCGAAGCGACGGGTCGACAACACGGCGAGTCCATTCGCCGCCCTCCCGGTATCGGCCGTCGGCCGCCCGGACCTTGAGGCGCGCAATTTCTGCCGTCCGTCGCCTCGGATGGCCCGTGGAGGCCGTTTCGACCGCCGCTCAGCCGATCGGCGCCGTGTGAACGCGGGCGATGCGCCGCACCACCGCCGTCGACGAGACCGACTCCCCGATGCCCTGCCGAAGCGGATCGAGCAGCGTGAAGATTCCGAGCACCGGGAGCTGGAGGATCACGGCCTTGAAGACGTTGCGGCCCAGCGTCTGGACGATCGACGGCCGGGCGCCCTCCTGCGTGCGCGCGTCGATCACGCGCACGCCGACGACGAGCTTCCCGAACGATCTCGCGAAGATCGCTTCGCTCACTCCGGTCACCGCGACGGTGAGGAAGATGAGCGCGAAGGCAGGCACGGCGGCTTCCGTGTCGATCACGAGCGCGGGCGGCACGAGCAGTCGCGACCACGAGCTCCCGGTGGCGATCTTGACCGCGACGGCGATCGGCGCAAGATCGATGGCGAGCGCCACGAGCCGGCGCGAGAGCGGCGCCGGTTCCCAGCCCGTCGGCAGCTTCGTCACCGGCTCCTGCCGCAGCGAGCGCACGAAGAAGACGATCATGAGGATCGCGACGACCGTCGCGCCGAGGATCGGAAGGTGGATCCACTCGACCAGACTCGTCCTCGCGGGCTCGATCGCCTCGGGATCGCCGACCTCGCCGGACACTGGATCGATCGCACGCACGCGGAGCCCCGACTGCTCGTCGATGAGCTTGGGTCCCGTGCGGAACCACGCCACGGCGGCGCCGCCCTCGATCTCGGCGAGGGTGATCGGG
>VGXK01000123.1 GCA_016873355.1 Phycisphaerae bacterium
AGGACACACGCCGCGCTCGACCGTGGCGACGACCACCGAGATCTACGACTACCTGCGATTGCTCTTCGCTCGAGCGGGAGCGCCCACCTGCTGGCACGCGGATCCCGACGACGGCCCGAACGCGAAGCCGTGCGGGCGCCCGATCAGCGCCACGAGCGCGAGTCAGATCGTCGTGAATCTGCTCGAGCAGTTCGCGGGACGCCGCATCATGATCGCCGCGCCGCTCGTGCGTGCCCGCAAGGGTTTCCACAAGGAAGTGCTGGAAGCGATCCAGCGACAGGGACTGGTGCGTGCGCGCGTGAACGGCCAGGTGCTCGACGTGCGCGAAGCGCTCAAGAAGGGCGGCGAGAATCCGCTCGGTTTCGGCCGCTACGAGAAGCACACGGTCGAAGCGATCGTCGATCGAATCGAGGTCGACGAAGGCGATCGGCAGCGACTTGCCGAGAGTCTCGAGACGGCGCTCAAGCTCGGGCAGGGCTCCGTTTCGATTCTCGCGGAGGAGAGGGACGGCTCGTTCACGGAGCATCCCTACAGCGAGAAGCTCGCGTGCCCGGAGCATCCGGAGTGTTCGCTGGAAGAGCTCGAGCCGCGCCTCTTCTCCTTCAACGCGCCGCAGGGAGCGTGCCCGGCGTGCGCGGGACTCGGAACCGTGGCCGAGTTCGACGAGGAGCTGGTGACGCCCGATCCCACCGTGGCACTGAGCGCGGGCGCGATCGAAGCGTGGCGCAAGTGGGGCCCGCGCACGAACACCTACTACTCGCGTCTTCTGCGGCGCTTCGCTCAGTTCTTCGAGATCGCCCCCGGAACGAGCATCGCGAAACTGCCGGCGCGGGTGCGCAAGTACCTCTACCACGGCATCGGCGACGAAGAGGCCGAATCGCTCGGTGCGTCGTTCGAAGGCGTGCTGCCGAATCTCAAGCGCCGTTTCGTGGAGACGGAGAGCGAGTTCGTGAAGGAGCGACTGCGCCAGTACATGTCGAGCACGCCGTGTCACTCGTGCCGCGGCGCACGGCTCAGGCCCGAGGCGCTGGCGGTGAAGATCCGTTCGGGATCGCTGCAGCTCTCGATCTCGGAGACCACCGCGATGAACGTGGAGCGGGCGCTCGCGTTCTTCGAGTCGCTGACGCTGGGCGAAGCGGCGAAGACGATCGCGGCGCCGATTCTCAAGGAGATCCGCGCGAGGCTCGGCTTCCTCGTGAACGTCGGCCTCGACTACCTGACGCTCGATCGTCAGAGCGCGACGCTTTCCGGCGGGGAGGCGCAGCGCATTCGACTGGCGACGCAGGTTGGAAGCGGACTCGTCGGCGTCTGCTACGTGCTCGACGAGCCGACGATCGGCCTGCACCAGCGCGACAACGACCGCCTGATCGACACGCTCAAGCATCTGCGCGACATCGGCAACACCGTGCTCGTGGTGGAGCACGACGAGGAGACGATCCGCGCCGCCGATCATGTCGTCGACATCGGGCCGGGTCCGGGGCGTCACGGCGGGCGCGTGGTGGTGCAGGGCGAAGTTCGCGCAATCGAGGCGGCGAAGGAGAGCATCACCGGCGCGTTCCTCTCGGGGCGAAGGAAGATCGAGGTGCCCGCGCTGCGTCGCCCGCTCGACCAGGGCCGCGCCGTGACGGTAAAGGGCGCCCGCGCCAACAACCTCAAGTCCATCGACGTTGCGTTCCCGCTCGGCGGCATGATCTGCGTGACCGGCGTCTCCGGCAGCGGCAAGAGCACGCTCGTGAACGAAGTGCTGCTCAAGCAGGCCAAGCGCACGATCCACTCGACGCGCGTGATCGCCGGCGACCACGATCGGGTGAACGGGCTCTCGGCGATCGATCGCGTGGTGGAGGTCGATCAGTCGCCGATCGGGCGCACGCCGCGATCGAATCCGGCCACCTACACGGGTGTCTTCGACGAGATTCGCAAGCTCTACGCCGCGGTGCCCGAATCGAAGATCCGCGGCTACGAGCCCGGGCGATTCAGTTTCAACGTGAAGGGCGGACGCTGCGAGGCGTGCGCCGGCCAGGGCGTGCGCGTGATCGAGATGCACTTCCTGCCGGACGTGTTCGTCACCTGCGAAGTGTGCAGAGGCGCGCGCTACAACCGCGAGACGCTCGAAGTGCGATATCGCGGATTGACGATCGCGGAGCTGCTCGATCGCACGGTCGAGGATTCGATTCCGGTCTTCGAATCGCATCCGCGCATCTCGCGCATGCTGAACTGCCTGAAGGAAGTGGGACTTGGCTACATCCAGCTCGGTCAGGCGAGCACCACGCTGAGCGGCGGCGAGGCGCAGCGCGTGAAGCTCGCCACGGAGCTCGGCACGAGTTCAACCGGCCACGCGCTCTACGTGCTCGACGAGCCGACCACGGGGCTGCACTTCGCCGATGTGGAGCGGCTGCTCCATGTGCTCTCGCGCCTGGCCGACGCGGGCAACACGCTCGTGGTGATCGAGCACAATCTCGATGTCATCAAGTGCGCCGACTGGATCATCGACCTCGGTCCCGAAGGCGGCGAGCGAGGCGGCACGATCGTGTCGCAGGGCACGCCCGAGATGGTGGCGAAGGACCCGAAGAGCCACACCGGCGCCTACCTGAAGCCGCTGCTCGGATCGGTCTCGAAGCGCTCGCTCGCCAAGGCTCGGTAATCGGCGCCGCATACTCTGGCGTGGAGGTCGAACGCAGCAGGAGGCACGAACATGGGAACCACCGCGACGAATCCGACCTACGAGCAGACGCTGCCGATCGGCGCAAATGCGGCGCGCGCCTGGAGCGAGCTCACGGAACCCGCGGCCATGCGCGAGTGGCTCGACGATCGCGTCGAGGTCGAGTTGCGCGTGGGCGGGCGATTCGCTTTCGGCGGCCGGCGCACGCCGACCTTCGGAAACGGCGAGTCGAAGGACCAGGTGATCACCGCGCTCGATCCGGGTCGATCGATCTCCTTCCGATGGTGGTGGGCCGGCTCGCCGACCTCGTGCGAACTGATCGTGGAGCCGGTCGACGAGCGCTCGAGCCGAATCCGCGTGCGGCACGATCTCGGCGCAGACATCGCCGGCATTCCCGCGCACTCGCAGCGCTACCTGCTGCGCGATTTCTGGCATGTGACGATCGGCAACCTCGAGTCCTTCCTGCGCACGGGCAGGGCGGCGGTGATGCTCGATCACACGGCGCCGTCGAAGGACGCCACGGCGGCGATCGAGATCGATGCGTCGATCGAGCGCACCTGGCGCACGCTGACGGATCCCGCGGAGATGCGCCGATGGCTCGAACCCGATGCCGAACTCGGGCTCGCTCCGCGCGCGGAACTGCGGATCGGCGGCGCGTACTCGTTCGGCTGGCAGTCGGATGGAGCCCCGATGGGTCCCACCACGATTCTCGAGCTCGATCCGCCGCGCCGGCTCCGGCACGGCTGGCACTACGACGGCGATTCGAGCGACGCAACCGAGTGGACGCTCGAGCCGATCGGACGCGGACGCACGCGACTCGCGGTGCGCCAGATCGGCGTCGCCCACGAGCGCGAGCGCCATGCGTACGCGAGCGGCTGGGGTTCGTTCCTCTTCGACATTGCCCTGGCCGCGCACGCGGGAGGCGTGGCGCCGGCGCGAGCGGGCGCCGCATCCACGAAGGGATCGCATGGCTCGTGAGCGCTGGTTCGATCGCTCGTTCGAGTTCACGCTGCCGCCGTCGGCGATGCCGGGGTTGATCGAGCGACTGCGTTCCACCGCGCCGCGACTCGAAGCGCTCACGCGCGGGCTCGATCGCGAGACGCTCACGCGTCGTGAAGGAAACACCTGGTCGATCCAGGAGAACATCGGCCATCTCATCGATCTGGAGGATTTGCATCTGCGCCGGCTCGACGAACTCGAAGCCGGCGCGAGCGAACTCACC
Source organism: Phycisphaerae bacterium (assembly GCA_016873355.1). Taxonomy (GTDB): domain Bacteria; phylum Planctomycetota; class Phycisphaerae; order Phycisphaerales; family SM1A02; genus VGXK01. Next base: position 3,882 of record VGXK01000123.1, read on the forward strand.
GCCGCGGACGTGGAGAATCGGCGCACCTGGCTGGCCGAGCACAATTCGCGGCCGCTTGCGGCGATTCTCGACGAGTTCCGCGAGTCGCGCGGCACGCTCGTGACGCGGCTCGAGGCGTGGCCGCGATCGCAACTCGAGCGAGCGGGGCTCCATCCGCGCCTCAAGAAGCCGATGCGCGTGATCGACCTTGCCTTCTTCACCGCCGAGCACGACGACCACCACCTCGCCCGCATCGAGGAACTGCTCGAAGCGTTCGTGAAGTGATCTCGAAGACTCGTGCGCAGCGTCACGCCGCGCTGCGCATTTCAGAAACAGCGCACGTGCACATGCGTGCGGCATTGCCCCGGTGCCGATGCGTGCTATGATGGAACCATGCGCCGCTCCCCCGCTTCGTCCGCTTCCTCCGCGCTCCTCGGTGCGCTCGGCGCCATCTCGCCCGCGCTCGCCGAGTCGCTGCCGATCGTGAACGCCGGATTCGAGGACAACTCGGTCGGCATTCCGTTCAACGAATTCACCTTCGGTCCGCCCGCCGGCTGGAGTCTGCACGATCCGAACGGCATCACGAACGGCGGCGCCGGCGGCACCTATTACGTGGGCACGCTCACGCCCTTCGAACCCGATCCGATCGGCAATCCCGGCGTCTACGCCAACTTTCCCGACGGCGCCGCGGAGGGAATCCGCGTGGCGATCGCGTTCAACTTCGCCGGCAGCGGCGGCCAGGGCGAGTACGGATTGGTGCAGACGCTCGGCGACACGCTCCAGGCGCACACCCGGTACACGCTGCGCGTGGAGATCGGGAACATCGCGTCGGGCACGGCCATGAACGGGCAGTTCTTCGATCTCGACGGATTCCCCGGCTATCGCGTGGACCTGCTCGCGGGCGGAAGCATGATCGCGCAGGACTTGAACACGCTCGCCGGCGCCATTGCCGAAGGCGAGTTCGCCACGAGCACGGTCGTGTTCTCCAGCGGCGCCTCGCATGCGCAGATGGGTCAGCCGCTCGGCATTCGCCTGGTGAATCTGAACGTGGTGGATCCGATCGACCCCGGCGCGGATCTCGAGGTCGACTTCGATCATGTGCGGCTCGACGCCGTGTCGACCCTCGATCCGGCGGACTTCAACGCCGACGGCGTCGTCGACGGCGACGATCTCGGCACGCTGCTCGGCCAATGGGGCCGGTGCGCCGGGTGTCCCGCCGATCTCAACGGCGACGGCGTCGTCGACGGCGACGATCTCGGCACGCTGCTCGGCGCATGGAGTTGAGACGGCGCGTGGGCAGGCGGCGCCCGCTACGCTCGCGGCATGAGCGAGCCCGCGTGGCATCCGGCGCTTCGACGCATCACCACGCCGGCGGATGAGAATCACCAGGGCACCGTCTTCGGCGGCGTGATCCTGAGTCTCATCGACCAGGCGGGATACGTGGAGGCACGGCGACACGGCCTGCACCGCTGGGTCACGGTGTCGATCGATCGCGTCGACTTCATCGCGCCCGTCTTCACCGGCGACATTCTCGCGCTCGGCACGCGAACGGAGAAGACCGGTCGCAGCAGCGTTCGCGTGAAGGTGGAAGTGAACGCGGAGCGCTGGCGCACCGGCGAGACGGTGAAGGTGACGGAGGCCGTGCTCACGATGGTCGCCGTGGGTCCCGACGGGCGCAGCATCGACTTCCGTTCTGCGCCGACGAGCGATCGATGAGCGCGGGCGCCACGCACGAACCGCACGCACCGAGCAGCGCGACGCCGACGCGGCCGCTTCGCATCGCGTGCCTGGCGAGCGGCGGCGGCACGACCGTGATGAACCTCGCCGATCGCATCCAGCGCGGGGAGCTGCCTGCGGAGATCGTGCTCGTGGCGGCGACGAGGCCGGGTGTTCCCGCGCTCTCGAAGGCCGCCGCGCGAGGAATCCCGACCGCCGAAGTGCTGCCGTCCGGAGCGAGCGGCGACACGGGCGCGTCGCGCCCCGCTCGCGCCGACGGCGCCCGGTTCGACCACGAACTCGCCGACCGCCTCGACGCCGCGCTCCGCGCCGCGCGCCCCGATCTCATCTGCCTCTGCGGATACCTGCGGCTCTTCCGCGTCGGCGAGTGGGCCGGCCGCGTGATCAACATCCATCCCGGCCCGCTTCCGCGCTTCGGGGGCAAGGGCATGTACGGCATTCGCGTGCATCGCGCCGTGCTCGACGCGGGCCTGCGCGAGACCGCCTGCTGCGTGCACCTGGTGGACGACGAATACGACCACGGTCCCGTGCTCGCGTCGCGCGGCGTGCCGATCCGCCTCGACGACACGGCGGCATCGCTCGACGAACGCGTGCGCGACGCCGAGCGGGAATTGCTTCCGGAAACGCTTCGCCGCATCGCGACCGGCGCGCTGACGCTGCCGGGTGCGCGACTATCCTGAGGGCGTGCCCCGCTCGATTCGACTGCTGCCGCTCGCGACGGTGCTCGGAGCTCTCGCGGGCGCGGCGACGCTCGCGCCGGCGACGCACGCGCCGGCATCGCCGCTCGACGGCACGCGCGGCGGCGGCTCGAGCGGCGACG
>VGXK01000124.1 GCA_016873355.1 Phycisphaerae bacterium
GCGCCGGCCGCGGCGCAGCCGCCGCCGACGGGCGATGCCGATCCGCCGCCCGTGATCGCCGTCGATCCCGGCACGAACTCGCTCGTGCTGCTCGGAAGTCGTCGCTGGGTGGAGCGCATGCTTCAGCTTGCGCAGCAGGTGGCGGATCAGCTTCCGCCTCCCGCCACGGAAGTGCGCGTGATCGAGCTTCCCCCGGGAATGGATCCGAATCGGCTGCGAGGCCTGCTCGGCGAAGCGATGCGCGTGGTCACGCCGCCGGGCGGACGACCGGGCGACCTCTCGCGCCGCGTCAGCGTGATGGCCGATGCTCCCGGGCGGGCGCTCATCGTCGCGGCGACCGATTCCGACTTCCGCCAGCTCGCGCCGATTCTCGCGGCGCTCTCGCGCACGAGCGGCACCGGCGCCGTGGCGGTCGAGACGCTGGCGCCCAGGTTCGTCACGGCGAACGACGCGGTGACCACCATCCGGCAGATTCTCGCGGCGCGAGCCCGCGCCATCGCCGCCACCGGCGGCGCTCCCGGAATCGACGCGGAGTTCGCCGTCGATCCTCGGGGCAACTCGATCATCGCCGTCGGCGGCCGCGCCGCGCTCGACGAGGCGATCAGGCTGCTCGCCGTGGTCGACGTCGATCCCGTGGCCGGCGGCGCGCCGCTGCGAATCATGGAGCTCTCGCATCTGCGTCCGCAGACCGCCGCCAAGGTGGTGCGCGACGCCGTGCTCGCCGGCGATCCGCTCGCCGCGTCGAAGACCACGCTCATCGCGGAGGAGGAGACGGGCGTGCTGCTCGTCCGCGCCCCGGAACCCGTGTTGGCGCGCATCGCCGAGGTGCTCGCCGAGGTCGATCGCGACTCGGGCGCCGATTTCGCGATCCGCACGCTCAAGGTGGAACACGCCGACGCGCAGGTCGTGGGCGACGTGGTGCAGCGCTTCTTCGAGGATCGCGCCCGCATCATGGCGGCCGGTCGCGGCCGACCCGCCACGCGCACCGTCTCCGTGATCGCGGATCCGCGCACCGGCACGCTGCTCGTCGGCGCCGGCGAAGCGGACTTCGCCGAAGTGACCCGCATCGCGAAGGAGCTCGACGCGCCGAGCGCGGCGAGCGACCTCCAGTTCCGCATCTTCCCGCTCAAGCACGCGGAGGCGAGCGAAATCGTCGAGACCGTTCGCACGCTCACCACGGAGCTGGCGCAGAGCGAGATGCCCTTGATGTGGATGCGGGGCTTCTCGCCGCGCGCAAGCTCGCGCGACGCATTCGCCGTGCGCGCCGACGACCGCCTCAACGCGCTCGTCGTGACCGGGCGCGGCGATCGATTCGCGATGGTCGAAAGCCTGCTCGCCGCGATCGACGTGCCGCCGGCCGAGGGGCAGGGGCGCGTGGTGCGCTTCTATCGCCTGAAGCACGCGGACATCCACATGGTGCTCCAGCTGGCGAACGACGCCCTCGGGCGCACCGGCTCGGAACGCCGCTGGTGGGAAGGCGAACGGGCCGCCCGCGCCCGCATCGTGGCGGAGATCCGCACGAACACGCTCATCGTCACCGCCACCGCGTCGCAGCAGCAGGAGGTCGCCGCGCTCATCACCTCGATCGACGAGGCGGTCACGCTTCCCGAGATCGACACGGTGGTCATTGCGCTCGAGTTCGCGCCCGCGGTGGACGTGGCGAACACGCTGCGGCAGTTCCTGAACGATCGTGCCCGCACGGAGAATCGCGTGCTCTCGAGCGCCTCGGTCGTTCCGAGCGCAAGCGCGAACACGCTGCTCGTGGCCGCAAGCGAGAACGACATCGCCACGATCCGCGATCTCGTGGCCAAGATCGATCAGCCGAGCGCGAGCGCCGACCGCACCCTCGAGATCATCAAGCTGAAGAAGGGTCTCGCGCCCGACATCTCGCGGATCGTGCAGGAGCAGTTCGGCCGCCGCGCGGGCGCCGCCCAGGGCGTGATCATCACGGCCGACGCGCGCACGAACAGCATCATCCTGAACGCGCCGCAGTCGCTCTTCCCGCAGGTGAAGGCGCTCGTCGACAAGCTCGACGCGCCGATCGACGCCGACGAGTCGGTCATCCGCACCTTCGCCCTCACCGGCGCGAAGGCCGACGAGGCGGTGCGCATCCTCTCGCAGACGCTCCAGCTCGATCCGCAGGGACGCACGCGCGGCGTGACGATCCGGCTCGACGACGCCGACGAGCATTCGCCGCCGGTCGAGGTGCGAGGCCGCGTCGTCGCCGACAAGCGTTCGAACAGCATCGTGGTCACCGCGACGCCCGAGAGCATTCCGATCATCGAGCACCTGGTGTCGAAGCTCGACACGGTGGCCGCGAAGCCGACGCTCGAGTACCGCGTGCTGCCGCTCACCCACGTCGACGCGGGCGAGATCAGCTGGACGCTCCGCACCATGCTCCGCAACCGCGAGGCGGGCGAAGCGGACATCCGCGTCGACTACGACCCGCAGGAGAACCGGCTCATCGTCGGCGCCACCCCCGAGCAGTTCAAGGAGGTGGAGCGCATCCTGGCCGAACTCGATCGGCCGTCGGAGCGGGCCCGGACCACCGAGTTCGTGGCGCTCAAGCACGCGCAGTCCGAGCAGGTGCGGCAGGCGCTCTCCTTCTTCTACGGTCCGGGCGCCGTCGACGCGTCGGGTCCGGCGCAGCGGGACGTCATCATCGTGGCCGATCCCGCGAGCAATTCGCTCGTCATCTCGGCGGCGAAGGACGAATGGGACGGCATCCGCGCGCTGCTCGAGAAGCTCGACAGCGTCGAGTACGACGCGAGCGTGCAGCTCCGCGTGATTCCGCTCGAGCACGCGGAGGCGTCCAGCGTGGCGGAGGCGATCAACAACGCCTTCCGCGTGACGGCGGAGCGAGGCGAAAAGGGCGGCGATCAGCGCCGCGCCGCGGCGCCAGCGCGCGAAGGACAGAGGCCCGAGGAGGCGCCGCCGCCGGCGGTGCTCGTGCCGCCCGATCGCTGGGTCAGCGCGGTCGCGGAGCCGCGCACGAATTCGCTCATCGTCTCGGCGAGTCGTCAGAACCTCGACAAGATCCAGGCGATCGTCGTCCAGCTCGACGTCGCCGAGAGCAGCAAGCTTCCGCCGCCGAGGCTCATTCCGGTCGAAAGCGGAAGTCCCGAGCAGCTCGCGCAGGCGCTGCGCGAGATCTACGGCGATCGCGCCGGGCGCACGGGCGCCGGCGCGCGGGAGGGATCGAGCCGCGCCGTGCGCATCGTGGGCGACGTGGCGAGCGGCGTCGTCATCGTCCGCGCGCCGGACGAGGACTTCACCGCGATCAAGGCGCTTGCCGAGGCGCTTCAGCAGCAGGTCGACGGTCGCGGCCTCAGCGTGCGCGTGCTGAAGCTCGCGCAGGCGCCCGCGTCGCGCGTGGCCGCCGCGGTGCGCGAAGCGTTCGCCGCCCGCGCGAAGCAGGCGAACCTTCCGTTCAGCATCCAGGCCGACCCCGGAAGCAACGCCGTGGTGGTCGCCGCGACCGGCGCGCTCTGGAACGAGATCGAGGCGACGGTGAAGACCCTCGATCAGATGGCGCCCGCGGCCGGGCAGAACGTGCTCATCATCGACCTTCAGAACGTCCCGCCGAGCACGGTCGAGCGCGTGATCCAGACGCTCGGGCTCAACCGGCCGCAGCCGGCCGACAGCGTGTCGCGCCTCGTGAACGAGCCGGTGCAGGTGGCCGCCGTGCCCGGTCGCAACGCGGTCATGGTGATCGCGAATCCGGGCGATCGCGAGACGGTCGTGGCGCTCGTCAAGGCGATCGACGCGGAACCGAAGCTCGCCGAGATGCAGATGCAGGTCGTGCGCCTGCGCAACGCGAGCGCGCCGACCGTGGTGCGCACGCTCGAGCAGATGATGACGCCGGCCGCGCCCGGAGCGGAGTCGTCGCTGCTTCGCGCGCTCCAGGAGCAGGTGCGCCGGCTGACGCTTCGGCGCGACGGCGCCGACCAGCCCGACGTGACGCTCGACCTCGCCGCACCGATCAAGCTCGTCGCCGACGAGCGCATGAACGCCGTGATCATCGGCTCGAGCGAGTCGAACGTCGCGGCGCTTCGAGAAGCGGTCGCCCTGCTCGACAGCGTGCCCACCGCCGACGGCGTGACCGTCCGGATCTTCGCGCTCGAGAACATGCCGGCGGCGCAGTTCGCACGGCTCGTGCGCGAGCTCTTCACGCAGGGCCGCAACCTGGCGAATCTGCCGCTCTCGACCGTCAAGGCGATGCCCGGCGGCGAAGTGGGCAAGGCGCTCGTGGGCGACGTGGCGATCTCGGTCGACGACCGCACGAACACCGTCGTCGTCGCCGGGCGCGACGAAGCGGTCGCGTTCGTCGAAGTGCTCCAGCAGCGGCTCGATTCGGACGCGGTCGTGGGCTGGGTGGAGCCTCGCATCCTTCCATTGCGCTACGCGGACGCTCGGGAGCTCGCGACCACGCTCACCGAAGTGCTCGCCGAGACGCGCGGCGGCCGCGCGGGCGGCGCCGGCGCCGAGTTGAGCCCGCTTCAGCGCCAGGTCGCGCGCCTTCGCATGCTCAAGCTCGATCCGAACGGCGCGCCGAAGGCGCTCGACTCGGATCTCTTCCAGCCGCTCACCCAGATCGTGCTTCGCGCGGACGCCGCCATGAACGCGATCGTCTGCGTCGGCACGCCCGCGAACCTCGACATCGTGTCCGAGCTCGTGCAGCTGCTCGACGTCGAGGCCGCGAGCCCGAGCGCGCTCGTGCGCGTCTATCCGATCCAGAACGCGTCCGCGTCGCGGCTCGCCTCCACCATGCAGCAGCTCTTCGAGGCGCAGTTCCAGGCAAAGGCGATCCGCGCGGAGGATCGGCTCAAGGTGGTTCCCGACGAACGCACGAACAGTCTCGTCGTGTCGACGAGCAATCGGAGCTTCGCCGTCTTCGAGCAGCTGCTCAAGCAGCTCGACCAGTCGGTGGCGCCGGAGATCAAGGAGATCCGCACGGTGGCGCTTCAGAGCGCCTCCGCCGCGCGGCTGGCGCCGATCATCCAGCAGGTGATGGACGCGCGGCTCGAGCGACTTCGCAAGATCCAGCCCGAGACCGCGGAGCTCGAGCGCGTCGTCGTGGTGGCGGACAGCCGATCGAACTCGCTCGTGGTGGCCGCGGCGCAGGAGAGCTGGCAGGTGGCGGAGAAGCTCATCGCCGATCTCGACCGCGACCTCGAGCAGGCGCAGGCGGCGCTGCACGTGCTCACGCTCAAGAAGGGCAATCTCGAACGCGTGGCCGCCGCGATCACGCAGATCATGGAGCGCCGCTACGCCGATCTTCCGCCCGACGTGCGCCGTCGCGTGCGTCCGATGGTGCTCACCGATCCGCGCACGAGCAGCCTGCTCATCTCGGCGGCGCCGGGCGACTTCGCCGACATCGAGCGGGTGATCGCCCAGCTCGAAGCGACGCCGCTCGATCCCGCGGTGCGCGTGGAGGTGATTCCGGTCGCCACCGCCCGCGCCGAGCAGCTCGCGCCCCGTCTCCAGACGCTCATGCGCGAGCGCATGTCGACGCTCGGCGAGGCCGAGACTCCCGGCGATCGCGTGTCGATCGCCCCCGATCCGGCGAGCAACAGCCTCATCGTCGCCGCGAACGAGGAGAACCTGACGATCGTCAAGCAGCTCGTCGAAGCGCTCACGAAGGCGGGCGAGGACGCCGTCGAAGGTCGGCTCGTCGAGGTGGTGCTGCTCCACAAGAGCCGCGCGCAGGATCTCGTGCCGGTGCTCAACGACCTCTACGTGAACGAGCAGAATCGGCGCCGCGGAGAGAACACGGTGCGCGTGACGGCCGAGCAGCGGCTGAACGCGCTGCTCATCACCGGACTCGAGCCCGACGTCGCGGCCGTGCGCCGCATGGCGGGCGAGCTCGACGGCACGCGACCGGCCACGATCGTCGAGATCAAGTACCTGCCGCTCACGAGCGCGAACGTCGTCGAGACGGTGAACCTGATCGAGAACGTGCTCGCCGGCAACACGCTCGCGGGCGGGCGACCCGGCCAGCAGGCCACCGTGGTGAAGTACCTGCGGCAGATCCCCGGCGCCGCCGACGGCACCACGACCGAGACCGAAGTGAGCGCCGCCGTGCGCGCGAGCATCTCGCTCGTGCCCGACGTGCGGACGAACACGGTCATCGCCCGCGCTCCGCGCGACGCGATGGAGCTCATCGAGAAGATGATCAAGGATCTCGATGCGTCGAGCGCGGGCAGCCAGTCGATCAAGGTGCTGCGGCTCGTGAACGCCGACGCCGCGCAGATGGCGCGGGTGCTCACCGAGCTCTTCAACCTGCAGCAGCAGGGCAATCTCTTCGTGCTCAAGCCGCGCGAGGCGCCGAGCGGCGGGGCGGGGGCGGGAGCCGCGGCCCCCGGCTCCGGCGCGGCGGCCGGCGGCACGGGCGCCGCCGTCACCGGGGCTCCCT
>VGXK01000125.1 GCA_016873355.1 Phycisphaerae bacterium
TCCGCCTGCTTCGCCCTCCTTGCCACACTCGTCTCGCCAACGCCAGCTCGCTACGCCTGAGTCGTCACCGCTCTCGACGACCCGCTGATCCGCGCTCGTTCCCGGCGAAGCTCCTTCGAGCAATGATCGACTCGGCGCGCACGAGCTCGCGGCGCGGCGTCGCCCGCGAGCGGTAGCATGCGCGCGTGGGCACGGAGGCCGCCCCCGCAACGCATCCGCTTCGTCGAAGCCTCGCGGCCTGCACCGGAGACGGCGCGACCTATGCGTACATGGTGGGATCCGGGGAGACGTACTTCGCCGCGTTCGTGCTCGCGCTCGGCGCGAGCGACGAGGCGGGCGGACTGGTCAGCTCGGTCCCGCTGCTGGCGGGCGCCACGCTTCAGCTTGCGGCGCCGGCGCTGGCGCGGCGCGTCGGCTCGCCGCGACGATGGGTCATGATCTGCGCGTCGATTCAGGCGCTGAGCTTCCTCCCGCTGGTGATCGGAGCGGCGCTCGGATCGATCCCGCTCTTCCTCGTCTTCGCGTCGATCTCGCTGTACTGGGCGGCGGCGCTCGGCGCGGGACCCACCTGGAGCACCTGGGTGGCGTCGACCTTTCCGTCGCGCATCCGCGCCCGCTATTTCGCGCTGCGGAACCGGCTCTGCCAGCTGCTCCAGCTTGCGGGAATCGTCGTGGCGGGGCTCGTGCTCGCGTGGTTCGAGCAGGGCCGCGGAGGTCCGCAGGGAACGCCGAGCGCCGGCGCAGCGAGCGTGGTGCTGCCGGGATTCGCGATCGTGCTCGCGGTGGCGGCGCTGTCGCGACTGGGCAGCACGCTCTTCCTGCGCATCCAGGACGACGCGCCCGGCATGGCGCGGGATCACGATCACGTCAGCGTGCACTCGATGCTGCGGCGACTGCTGGCGGGGCGCGAGCTGCGACTGCTCGTCTATCTGCTGGTGGCCCAGATCACGGTTCAGACGAGCGCCCCGTTCTTCAATCCGTACATGCTCCGCTCGCTGGAACTCACCAAGAGCGAGTACCTGCTGATGGTGGCCACGCTCTTCGCGTCGAAGAGTCTCACGCTGCCGCTGCACGGCATGCTGGCGCGACGGCTCGGCGCGAGGCGCCTGCTCGTCCTTTCGGGATTCGGGATCGTGTTGCTCTCCGCGGCGTGGGTGATTTCGCCCAGCCTCTGGTTCCTGGTGCCGCTCCAGGCCGTGAACGGCGCCATCTGGGGCGCGTGGGAGCTGGCCGCATTTCTCATGATGCTCGAGACGATTCCCGATCGCGAGCGCACCGGCGTGCTGACCGTGTTCAACCTGCTCAATTGCGTGGCGATGGTGGCGGGTTCGCTCATCGGTGCGCTGCTGCTGCGCGTGCTCGATTCCGGGCGCGACGCGTATTTGACGCTCTTCGTGGTGTCGAGCGCGCTGCGGCTCATGTCGCTGCCGTCGCTCCTGGCGCTCGGGCGCGAACGGAGGCCGCCGTCGGCGGCGGTCACGGTGGCGGCCGAAGAGGCCGCGGGCTGGTCGGCGCCGGGAAGCCAGGGCCGCGCGGCTCTGCCGGCGCTGAGCGGACCTGCGGATGAGGATTCGAGGCGATGACGCGTCCCGCGCGGGAGTCGGCTCCCGGCCCGGTCCGGGACGGGGCGGCGGATCCGCGGCGGGGCTCGGCGCGGGAGTCGAGCGGCGATTCGAACCGGGCGCTGCTGCTCGTGGCGGGCGCGGTGACGGTGCTGCTTCTCGTCGGCGCAAGCGTGCCCACCGATGCGCTCGCACGATTCTTCGATCATCCCGCGCATCCGATGAAGTCGGCGCCCGACGATCTCGCGCGTGCCGCTCGAAGCGCGATGTGGTTCCGCACCGCGGCGCTCGGCGCGGCGCTCGCGTGGATCGCGGGCGCGCTGGTGCTCGCTCGGCGGCGACGCGATCGGCGCGATGAGGAAGGCGATCTCGCTCGGCCCCGAGCCTCCGCGCCGGGCGCCGCTCACGGCGTGCGACCGCCGCCGATGCCGTGGCGGAGCACCGTTTCGCTCGCGGCCATCCTGCTGCTGGCGATCGCGGTACGGATTCCGTTCCTCGTGCACGGGCTTTGGTTCGACGAGATCGCGGCGATCGGCGATTTCACGAAGTACGGTCCCGGACCGATCGTCGGCTCGTGGTTCACGCCGAGCAACCATGTGCTTCAGTCGCTGCTCTCGTGGCTGAGCGACCAAGCGTTCGGCACGAGCGAGGCCACGCTGCGGCTGCCGTCGCTGCTGGCGGGACTCGTCGCCGTCGTCGCGGTGCACGCGGCGGCGCGGCGCGTCGCGATCGGAGCGACGCCGTCGGCGACGCGAGCCGGATTCGCCGATCTCGCGGGATTGCTCGCGGCGCTGGCGATGGCGCTGATGCCCGTGGCGGTGCTCGAGTCGACGGAGGCTCGCGGCTACTCGCTCGTCATGGCGTTCACCGCGATCTCGATCTGGGCGTTCGTGCGCGGCGTGCAGCAGGGCGACTCGTGGACCTGGGCGCTCCTGGCGATCTCGGGAGCGCTCGCGGTGTGGAGCCACTTCGTCGCCGTCGTCGTGATGCTGTCCGTCGGGCTCGTGGCGGCTCTCGACCTTGGTGCGGCGTCGATCGGGCGCGGGGCGGCGGGTCGCGCCGGCGAGTCGTCGGAGAGCCGTGCGGCGCGACGGAGCCGCGACCTCTCGGCGCTGACCGCATGCGTCATGTCGGGCGCGCTTGCCTGCGCACTGCTCGCCCCCCTGCTGCCCGACGTGCTCGACACGCGCGAACAGTTCCGCGCGTCCGCGACCGCGTCGGCCCCCGCCGCAGGCGCCGCGCCGGCGCTCGCGTCCGGCGCCTCGAACGCGAGTGCGCTCGGCACGCCGACGCTCGCATCCGCCGAGGGTCTTCGCGTGCTGCTCACGCTCACCGGGACCTGGGCGGCGGCGCTTCCGCCGCTTGCGGCGTCGATTCCGGGCGCGCTGCTCCTCGTGATCGGCTGCGTCTGCGCCGCGCGAGCGAGATCGTCGCGACTCGCGCTCGGCGCAGCCCTCTCGGGGCTGCCGATCCTGCTCCTGATCGTGATCGTCGGAGGGAGCTGGACCTACGCGAGGTTCGCGTCGTTCGTGATTCCGGGGGCCGCGATCGCCATCGGTCTCGGCGCCGCCGCGGCGCTCGCTTGGAATCGTCGCGCGGGCGCGGCGCTCGTGGCGCTCGCGGCCGCGTCGTACGCCATGGAGCTCTCGCTGCTTCCGCCGAGACAGCCGTATCTCGAGGCGATGGACGAAGCGGCGTCCCGCGCCACGCGGCGCGACATCGTGGTCGACGCGAGCATTCGCGGCGCGCCGAGCGCGTTCTACGCGCCGCCCGGCCTGCCGGTGATCAGCGCGGGCTCGATGGCGGAACGGCTCGACGACGCCACGAAGGACGCGCGCGTGCGCTTCGTGGTGCTCTCGTACCCGCGCGTGCTGCCGATCGATCGCGAAGCGACGCTGCGGGCGCGCGGATTCGTGCTCGAGCGCGAATGGCCGGGATGGATCGACTGGGGAGGCGGCTCCGTCCAGCTCTGGCAGCGCGCGAATGCCGCGCCGCCCTCGCCCTCCGCGCCGCGCTGACCCGAAGTCCTTCGCGAGCGAGCCGGGGGTCGCGCGGCCGGGAGCCGAGGCGAGATTGGCGCCAAGGGACCCGTCGAGCCGCAGGCGGCGCTGCCATGCGGCGCCCGGTTCGCTCGCTAGAGCGGTTCCTCCTCATTCGTGGCGATCTGGCGGGCTGCGACTTCGTGTGGCATCGTCGGGCTCCATCGGCGGATCCTCAAGATCCGCCTACTTCGCCCTCCTTGCCACACTCGTCTCGCCGACGCCAGCTCGCGACGCCTGAGTCGTCACCGCTTTCGAGCGGTTCCTCCTCATTCGTGGCGATCTGGCGGGCTGCGACTTCGTGTGGCATCGTCGGGCTCCATCGGCGGATCCTCAAGATCCGCCTGCTTCGCCCTCCTTGCCACACTCGTCTCGCCAGCGCCAGCTCGCGACGCCTGAGTCGTCACCGCTCTATGCCTCGGCCATGAGCGGTGGAAGCTCGCGCCCCTTGAATTCGAACGAGAGCTCGACGAAGAAGGTCGAGCCCTTGCCCGGCTCGCTCGCGAGCCCCACGCTCGCGTTCAGCATCTGCGCCAGTTCGCGGCAGATGGCGAGGCCCAGGCCGGTGCCCGAATGCTCGCGCGTGGTGCTCGCATCGACCTGGCGGAACTTCTCGAAGATCGTGTCCTGCATGTCGAAGGGAATTCCCGGCCCGCGATCCTGCACTTCGATGCGCACGCCGCCCTCCCCGTCCGAGCGCGACACGCGTTCCACGGCGATCGTCACTTCGCTTCCCTCGGGGGAGAACTTGATCGCGTTCGACAGGAAGTTGTAGAGGATCTGCTGGAGCTTGCCGGGATCGGTCTCGATCGTCGGCAACCCGCTCGGCACGCGCGACGAGATCTCGATGCGACGCGCCGTCGCCTGCGGGCGCATGATCGTGACGATGCCTTCGACGAGATCGGTCACGCTCGTCGGCTCGATCGCCACTTCCATGCGGCCGGCCTCGATCTTGGCCATGCTCAGCAGCTCGTTGATCATGTCGAGCAGCGAGCGGCCGCTCGAGAGGATGTGGCCGATGAAGCGGCGCCGCTTCGGATCGGCCGTCGTGTCGCTGCGGGCGAGTTCGTCGAGCAACTCGGCGAAGCCGATGATCGAATTGAGCGGCGTGCGCAGTTCGTGGCTCACGTTCGCCAGGAATTCGCTCTTGAGGCGATTCGATTCGTAGAGGCCGACGTTCGCCTCCGAGAGTTCGCCGAGCTTGAGGTCGAGGCTCTCGTTGATCGCGCGAAGCTGCTTCTGAGCCTGCTCGAACTGATCGAGCATGGCGTTGAAGGACTCGCCGAGGCGCTGATAGTCGTCGGCGGTCTTGAGTGCGCTGCGGGCGCCGATCTCGCCCTTGCGGACCTTCTCCACCGTGTCGCGCAGGCGTCGCACCGGGCGCAGCAGATCGCGACGCACGAGCAGGATGTAGAGCGCCGACAGCGCCACGACCGCGAGTCCTCCGCTCGCCAGGAACCAGATCCGCTTGGCGCGCACGAGCGCGGCGCCCTCGGCGACGGGACGATCGAGCACCAGGATCGCCTCGACGGGATCGTCGGCGGGCGTGGGAAGCGACGGCGGCTTGAGATCGGCGGGCTGGCCGTCCCGCAGCGCCGAAAGCGAACTGCGGCGGACCGCCCGAAACGACCGCTCGATCGGCTTCCCGTCCACCTGCGACTCGACCAGGATCTCGAAGAGCTCGTTCTCGCGGCGGAAGCGGGCGAACGCGTCGATCATCGCGTCGCCGCCGGAATCGATCGCGTCGCTCGTGATCAGCCGCAGCGGCGAATCGGCGCGGCCGCCCGCCGTGCCGTACGCGCTCACGAGCTCGCGGAACTCGAAGCGGCGCGTCTCGCGCACGAGCTGCTCGGCGGCGATCCACGGAACCGCCATCGCCCCCGCCACGATGCCCGCGGAGGCGATCGTGAAGACGACCACGGTGCGATTGACGAGCGAAATCCGCCGCGCCACGCCCGCAGGATAGCGAGCGGTCGTCGTCGCTCGCGGCGCGCGGCGACCACCGGCGGCACGGGCGGCCGTCGCGCGGTCGAACCCGTACGATCGGCGTCATGCATCGGCCCGGCAGCGATCCGCAGGACATGCAGCCGACCGACTTTCTCTGCGACTTCTGCGAGCGGCCGTGGAGCGAGCGCACGCCGTTCATCGAGGGGCATCACGGGAGCTGCATCTGCGGCGATTGCCTGTCGCTGGCGATCGTGGAGCGGCGCGGCGGCGGCACGGCGTCGAGCGGTTCGTGCACCATGTGCCTCGAGCATCGCGAGGATCTGCGCTGGCGAAGTCCCAGGCGCGACGCGTCGATCTGCGATCGCTGCATCGACCAGGCGACGACCGTCTTCGGCAAGGATCGCTCGATCGACTGGTCGCCGCCGGCCGCGTGACGCACTCAGGCGCGGACACGCTCGGCCGGTCGCACGCCACGAGTGCTCGCTTGGAAGCCTTCGCAAGCTCCTGGTCGAGCGTTGCGAGCGGATGACTCCGTCGTGCGGCCAGCCCCAGGTCGGCGGCGTCGCTGACGCTCGCTCGCCGCGCGAAACGCGATCGGGCAGTTCGCGCAGACGGGACTTGGCGCCGAGGGCACCGATCGACTTCATTCAAACCTGACCAACTCGTTCGAGACCAGGCTGTCGAGTCGATCGGCACTCGGAGTGATCTGGCCGACGATTCACAGATCTTGGAACGCCGTCCTAGAGCGGTGACGACTCAGGCGTAGCGAGCTGGCGTTGGCGAGACGAGTGTGGCAAGGAGGGCGAAGCAGGCGGATCTTGAGGATCCGCCGATGGAGCCCGACGATGCCACACGAAGTCGCAGC
>VGXK01000126.1 GCA_016873355.1 Phycisphaerae bacterium
ACCCACGAGCATGCGCGTGGTCGAGCGCGTGCGCCGCGCCGCGCGCGGCGCCAAGTGCGGCCACGCCGGCACGCTCGATCCGCTCGCCTCCGGCGTGCTCGTCGTGGCCATCGGCCGCGCCACGCGAGCCATCGATTCGCTCATGGCCGGACCCAAGCGCTACGAGACCGAGATCGATCTCTCCGGCACCACGGACACGCTCGATTCGGAAGGAGCCGTCACGCCCGTCGAGATCGCGACGCCGCCCTCGCACGGGCAGATCGAATCCGCGCTCGCGCGCATGCGCGGCACGTTTCCTCAGACGCCTCCCGCCTTCAGCGCCGTCAAGATCGGCGGTCGTCGCGCCTACGCGCTCGCGCGCCGAGGGCGCGCCGAAGAGCCGCCGCCGCGAAACGTGACCGTGCACGAACTCGAGGTCGTCGACTTCGCGTTCCCGCTCGTTCGTGTTCGAATCCGCTGCGACAAGGGCTTCTACGTGCGCAGCCTGGCCCGCGATCTCGGCCGCGCGCTCGGCACCGGCGGCTTCTGCCGCTCCATTCGACGCACCGCCGTGGAGCCCTTCACGCTCGCGGACGCCATCCCGCTCGAATCTCTGCCTGCGGCACTCGAACCCTCGCACCTTCGGCCCGTAGGCTCTCCTTCCACGGATCCTCGCCCATGACATCGATGACATCGATCCCGCGATTGCTCACGCTCTCGATCGCAGCCGCGTCCGCGGCCGCGCTCAGCGCACCTGCCCTCGCCCAGCGCGGCGGCGAACGCTGGGTGCTGTCCGGCACGCGCGTCGGCGATTCGCTTCCGGCGCTCGAGGTGGTCGAGCTCGACGGCCGCACGCACGCCCTCTCCGACGCATGGTCGAAGGGGCCGGTGCTCCTCGTGACGTCGAGCCTCACCTGTCCCGTCGCGCGCGGCACCTGCGCGGAACTTCCCGGCGTGGGCAGGGAACTCGGCGGCGCCGCCGAAGTCCTGCTGCTCTACACGACCGAAGCGCACCCGACGAGCTCGTCGTCGCCCTATCGACCGAAGGACGGACCGTGGGTCACCCTCGAGAACGAGCGCGAAGGAATCCTGAGGGATCAGCCCTCCACGCTCGAGGCGCGCCTCGCGCTGGCGCGGGAATTCAAGGAGCGCACGAAGACCGAGCTTCCGATCGTCGTCGACGCCATGGACAACGCGGCGTGGACCGCGCTCGGCGGCGGGCCGAACATGGCGGTGCTCGTCGATTCGAACGGCGTGGTGCGACTCAAGCAGGGATGGATCGATTCGAAGTCGATCGCGGAGGCCGTGCGAAAGGAACTGAACATGGCATCGTCGAAGTCCGATTCGGGCGCGGGCGCCGGCTCGAGGAAGCTCTCGAGTTCCGGCTACGACATCACGCCGCTCACGAAGGAGCGCGTGAAGGAGCTCGCGAAGTCGCTCTCGCCGGAGGCGCATCGCATCACGCAGCGATCGGGCACGGAGCCTCCGGGCTCGTGCGGCATCCTCCTCGACAACAAGAAGGACGGCGTCTACACCTGCGTCGTCTGCGGACTGCCGCTCTTTGCGAGCGAGCACAAGTTCCATTCCGGTACGGGATGGCCGAGCTTCTTCTCGCCCTTCGATCCGCAGCACGTCTCCGAGCGCTCCGACGAGTCGCACGGCATGGTGCGCACCGAGATCAACTGCGCCCGCTGCGACGCGCACCTGGGCCATGTCTTCGACGACGGCCCGCGCGACAAGACCGGACTTCGATACTGTCTCAACGGCGTGGCCCTCACGTTCCATGCCAAGGAGGATCCCTTGCCGCCCGAGAGTCGACCCGCGTCCGAAGCCCAAGGCGCCAAGGGCGCCGCCGACGGCGCCAAGGGCGCCCCCGCCGGCGCGAAGGGCGCCGCCGAAAGCGCCACCGAGACCGCGTATTTCGCGGGCGGCTGCTTCTGGGGCATCGAGCATGTCTTCTCGAAGTGCCCCGGCGTGCTCGACGCGAAGAGCGGCTACATGAACGGCACGAGCGAGAATCCCACCTACGAGCAGGTCTGCGGCAAGAAGACCGGACACGCCGAAGCGGTCATGGTCGTCTTCGATCCGAAGAAGGTGACCTACCGACAACTGCTCGAGGGATTCTTCCTCATGCATGACCCGACGGAACTGAATCGCCAGGGTCCCGACATCGGCGATCAGTACCGAAGCGCCGTCTTCACCGCGAACGATCGTCAGCTCGCCGAAGCAAGGGCGATCGTCAAGGAGCTCGCCGCGAGCGGTCGCTTCAAGAAGCCGATCGTGACCGTCGTCGAACCGGCGCAGAAGTTCTTCCCGGCCGAGCAGTACCACCAGGACTACGTCGATCGCACGGGCCGGGTCTGCCACGTGTCGGATCCGTGGCCGACCGTGCTCGGAGCGGCCGCGCGGTGATCGCGGCAACCGCGGTCGGAATCAACGTGCTGCTCGCGGCGATCGGCGCCTGGCCCGACGCGGCGTCGCTGCGCGGGTACCACGATCTGCTCGGCAGCGAGCCGCACGTGGCGGGAACGCCGGGCGACGCGCGGCAGATCGAGCGCCTCGCCACCGCGTTCGACGAGATGGGCCTCTCCGTGCGCATCGAGCCGTTCTGGGCGCTGCTCGCGGTTCCGATCGAAGCGAACCTCGAGATCGTCGATGACGCGAACTCGGCGGGCGGTGCGGCTCCGGGCGCACCGACCGGCGCTGGCGCCGGCACGCCGGGCGCCGCAGATCCCGCAGCGCCGCCGAAGCGCCGCGGCGTCATCCCGCTTCCCATCCGGGAAAAGAACCTGCTGGAGGATCCCGCGACGGCGCATCCCGACCTCGCCTGGGGCTGGAACGCCTACAGCGCGTCCGGCGAAGTGGAGGCCGGCGTCATCTTCGCCAACCGCGGCACGAAGGCCGACTTCGCGAAACTCAAGCAGGACGGCGTCGACTGCGCCGGGCGCATCGTGCTCATTCGCTACGGCGGGATCTTCCGCGGCTCGAAGGTGCGCAACGCGCAGGACGCCGGTGCCGCCGCGGTGCTGCTCTACACCGATCCCGCCGACAGCGGCTCGGGCAAGGGCGCCGTGTGGCCGGAAGGCGGATGGGCGAACGATCTCTGCGTGCAGCGCGGCAGCGTGCTGACGCTCGAGAATCCCGGCGATCCGCTCACGCCGCTCATTCCCGCCACGAAGGACGCGCCGAGGCTCGAACTCTCGCAGATCGATCTGCCGCGCATTCCCGTGCAGCCGATCGGCTACGCGGCGGCGGCGCAGATCATGCTCCGAATGCGCGGCGCCGAGATTCCCGACGGGGATCCGTGGCGAGGCGGCATGCCCGTGCCCTACCGCGTCGGTGACGGCGAGCATCCGCGCCTTCGACTCAAGGTGGTGCAGGAGCGCGTCGTCCGCGAGAGCGCGAACGTGATCGCCGTGCTTCCCGGCGCGGAGGAGCCGGAGCGGAGCGTGATCGTGGGATGCCATCACGACGCGTGGGGCTTCGGCGCCGCCGATCCGCTCGCGGGCACGATCGTGCTCATGGAGACCGCTCGCACCTTCGCGGCGCTGGCGAAGCAGGGCATCCGCCCGCGCCGCAGCATCATCTTCGCCGCGTGGGGCGCCGAGGAGTTCGGCATCATCGGCAGCGTCGAGTGGGTGGAAGCGCATCGCGAAGCGATCGCAAGCCACGCGATCGCCTACATCAATCTCGACATGGCCGCCATGGGACCGCGACTCGGCGCCAGCGCCTCGCCGTCGCTGCGGCCGCTCGTGATGCGGCGGAGCCGCGTCGAACGCGTGGGCGACCCCGGCGGCGGCAGCGATCATGTCGGCTTCCTGCATCACCTCGCCATTCCGTGCATCGGACTCGGCGCCGGCGGCAGCGCCGGCGACAGCTACCACAGCAACTACGACACGCTCGCCTGGTACCGCAGCGTGGTCGGGGAGGACTACGCCTCGGCGCTCGCCGTCACCCGCGCCTGCATCGGCATGACCGCGGAACTCGCCGATGCGACGATCCTTCCCATCCGCGTCTCGCCGATCGGCCGCGCGATCGCGGGCTGGGTCGAGTCGTATCGCGGAGACGGCCTCGATTCGTCGACCTCGCGCACGCTCGACGCGCTGCGAATGCGAGGCGAGTCGATCGCCGAACTCGGCGCGCGGGTCGACTCGCAGCTCGACGCGCTTGCGACGACCACGATGGCCGGCACGGCGGGCGGTGCGGACGCCCTCGACGCGCTCGACGAGGGCCTCGACGAACTCGATCGCGCCCGCATCAACGGGCTACTCATGGCGCTCGATCGAGCGTGGTACGACCCCGCCGGGCTCACGCAGCGATCGTGGTACCGCAATCTTGCGCTTGCGAGCGATCCCGACAGCGCCTACGGCTCGAAGGTCCTGCCGCTGCTCGCCGAAGCGGTGGCCACGCAGGACCCGGATGCCCGAAGCCGCGCGATGGAACGAACCGCCGACGCCATCGACCGCATCGCGGCGATCTTGCAGGAGCTGGAACTCTCAACCGACCCGATGAACGGATTTCGATGAGATTCGCGCTCGGGCGGAACGCTCGTCCGTCTTGGTGCGAACTGCCCGCGATGCAGAACTATCGGACAGGGCAGAGAGATTTGCCGGATGCCCGGAGAGGCCCCTGCATCTGCCGTCCGCGAGACTATATTTCGCCTTGACCCGGGACGGTCCCCTCTTCGTGCCGACGAGGTCGGTACTACCACCGTCCACACACCCGAGAGACCCACGATGAAGCGCACCCTGCTTGGAATCGCCACCGTCGCCGGAATCGCCTGTTCGCTCTCCGCCTTCGGCGGCGGTCCTCCTCCCGCGATCAAGACTCAGAACGTGATCACCGGCATCTATTACCCCACGAACGTGGTGCATGCGCCGGGAGACAAGTGCCGGCTCTTCTACACGGAGAAGCGCGGCAGGATCATGGTCGTCGATGTCTCGAGCGGCACGGGCGTTCCGATCGGCACCTTCCTCGACATCGATTCGCTCGTGGGCGGCGGCACGACTCAGAACACGGAGCAGGGCCTGCTCGGCCTCGCGTTCCATCCCGACTACTGGGACAACGGCTACTTCTTCGTGAACTACACGAACACCTCGGGCAACACGGTCATCGCCCGCTATCAGGTCAGCGGGGATCCGAATGTCGCGACCCCGTCGAGCGCCCTGATCCTCATGACGGTGACGCAGCCTGCCGGCAATCACAACGGCGGCTGGATCGACTTCGGTCCCGACGGCTATCTCTACATCGCACTCGGCGACGGCGGCAACGCGAACGATCCTCCCGGCAACGGCCAGAACATCAACACGAAGCTCGGCAAGATGCTGCGCATCGCGCCGAACGTGGCGGGGTCGAGCCCGGCATACACGAACCCGTCGGACAATCCGTTCTTCGGCGCCACCGCCGGCGACGACTCGATCTGGTCCTACGGCCTGCGAAATCCGTGGCGCTGCAGCTTCGACCGCCTGACGGGCGACCTCTACATCGGCGACGTGGGCCAGGACGCGCGCGAGGAGATCAGCTTCCAGCAGGCGGGAACGGCGGGCGGCCTCAACTACGGATGGCGCTGCATGGAGGGCTTCAACTGCACCGGACTCTCCGGCTGCACCTGCAATGGTCCCACGCTCACGCTCCCGATCCGCGCCTACAGCCACGGCGCAGGAACCTCGAACGGCGGCTGCGTGACCGGCGGCTTCATGTATCGCGGCTGCGCGATTCCCGATCTCCAGGGCTTCTATTTCCACTCCGACTACCAGGTCAACAACACCTGGGTGATGCGCTACACGCCGGGTGGCGGCGTGACGGACCTGACGAACATCAACGGCCAGATCACGCCGTCGCTCCAGGGCACCTCCGTCAGCACGATCGTCTCCTACGGCGAGGATCCCGACGGCGAGCTCTACATCATCAAGCACGGAACGACCACGACCACGGGCGGCATCTTCAAGATCGTTCCTCCGACCGGCGCGGCGCCGTGCGGTCTGCCCGGCGACTTCAATCTGGACGGCGTGGTGGACGGCGATGATCTCGGCACGCTGCTCGGCGAGTGGGGCGGAATCGGCGCCGATCTCAACTGCGACTTCGTCACCGACGGCAACGATCTCGGCACGCTGCTGGGCAACTGGACGCCCTGATCCCGCAAGGGCAGCGAGTCTGCGCGTGATCCACGAGTCGCTCGGCGAATCCGCACTGGAGGTCGCCGAGCGACTTTCGCTTTCGGCGTGCGCCGAAGGCGGGTGGCGCCGCCCCGCCACCGAGCAGGGGTCGCCGATCGCGTGCACGCTTCGACTGCTCGATGCGGCGTCGGCGCTCGGCTGGCGGCGCCGCGACGCGCACGCGGCCTGGTGCTGGCACGCGGGGACCGCGGCGGTGTTCGAGGTGTTCGATCCCGGTGCGGCGGTCGCCAAGCATCGACTCGGCGTC
>VGXK01000127.1 GCA_016873355.1 Phycisphaerae bacterium
CGCGAGATCTTCCCGGAATCCACAACGCCGTCGCCTACCACGAAGGCTTCATCTCCGGCGGAGTGCCGCAGGGAGGCGCCGCCTTCGACGCGCTCAAGGCGATGGGCGTGAAGACGATCATCTCCGTCGACGGCGCCGTGCCGGAGGTCGACGCCGCCGCCTCGCGCGGCATTCGCTACATCCACCTGCCGATCGGCTACAACGGCTTCGACGAGAAGCGCCGGCTCGAGCTCTCGCGCGCCGTGCGCGACGCGATGGCGAAAGGCCCAGTCTTCCTCCACTGCCACCACGGCAAGCATCGAAGCGCGGGCGCCGCGGGCGCGGTCGCCGTGTCGCTCGGCTGGGCCACGCCCGACGCCATGATCGAGCGCATGAGGGTCTCCGGCACCGCGCCGAACTACACCGGTCTCTACCGCGGCACGCGCGAGGCGACCCCGATCTCCATGGAAGCGCTCGATGCGCTCGACGGCGACTTTCCTTCCGTGTCGACGCCGAACGACTTCGTCGGCGCCATGGTCGAGACCGACGAGGTCTTCGAGCACCTGAAGGCGATCAGGAAAGCGGGATGGAGGACGCCGACGGATCATCCCGATCTCGTGCCGGTCGCCGAAGCGGGCCGTCTCGCCGATCTCTTCCGGCATCAGCACGACAGCGAGTACTCCGGGCGAAAGACCGACGACTTCCGCGCCATGATGGAGTCGAGTCGCGCCAACGCGCAGGCGATCGAGCACGAACTCGCCGGCGCCGCCCCGAACGCGGCATCGATGAGCGCCGCGTTCGAGGCGATCGGCGCGTCGTGCCATGATTGCCACGCCAGGTACCGCGATTGATTTCGCGCCGCGCCGCAGGTCGTATCCTCCGCCGCCGTGGCGAATCTCCTTCTCGGCATCGACGTCGGCACGAGCTCGACCAAGTGCGTGCTGATCGACGACGAGGGTCGCCAGGTCGGCGTCGCCGAGAATCCGTACTCGTTCGACACGCCGAATCCCGGATGGGTTGAACAGGATCCGCAGTCGTGGTGGCTGGCCGCCATCGCGTCGATCCGCCAGGTGCTCGAGCGCTCCTCCGCGGATCCGAGCCGGGTGGCGGGCATCGGCCTGACCGGCCAGATGCACGGCCTCGTGCTTCTCGACGACGCGGGCCTCGTGCTGCGCCCGTGCATTCTCTGGAACGATCAGCGCTCCGCGCCGCAGTGCGAGCGCCTCGAGGGCGACCTCGGCCGCGATCGCATTCTCTCGCTCACGGGCAATCGGCTGCTTCCCGGCTTCACCGCCCCCAAGATCGCGTGGGTGCGCGAGCATGAACCGGAGCTCTGGTCGCGCACGCGCCGCATCCTGCTGCCGAAGGACTATCTGCGCTACCGCCTCAGCGGCGCCTTCCGGACCGAGTCGAGCGACGCGAGCGGCATGCTGCTCTTCGACTGCGAGAAGCGCCGCTGGAGCGCCGAGATGCTCGGCGCGCTCGGCGTCACCGCCGAACAGCTGCCCGAGTGCCGTGAAGGAACGGACGCGAGCGTGCGGCTCTCCTCCGAGGCCGCGGCGCTCACCGGACTTCCGGAGGGGACTCCGATCGCGGGAGGCGGCGGCGATCAGGCGGCGCAGGCGATCGGCACCGGCACCGTGGGCGAAGGAACCGTGAGCGTCACGCTCGGCACGAGCGGCGTGGTCTTCGCCGCGAGCCGATCCTTCCGTTCCACGCGCGACGGTTCGCTCCACGCCTTCTGCCACGCCGTTCCCGATCGATGGCACCTGATGGGCGTGATGCTCTCGGCGGCGGGAAGTCTCTCGTGGTTCGCCGAGTCGCTCGCGCTCGACGCGAAGCGCACCGCACTCGAGACGCACGCCGACCTCTACGAGATTCTCTGCGCCGAGGCCGCGAGCGTGCCCGAGGGCTGCGACGGCGTGACCTTCCTTCCGTACCTGAGCGGGGAGCGCACGCCGCACCCCGATCCGCACGCGCGAGGCGTGTTCGCCGGGCTGTCGACGCGCCATCGCCGACCGCATCTCGTCCGCGCCGTTCTCGAAGGCGTCACCTTCGGGCTCGTCGACAACCTCGATCTCGTGCGCAGCGCCGGCGTCCAGGTCGCGGAAGTGCGACTCACCGGCGGGGGCGCTCGCAGCCCCTTCTGGCGCCAGCTCTGCGCCGACGCCTTCGGCGTGCCCGTTCTCACGGTGAACGCCGCCGCCGGCGCCGCGTTCGGCGCGGCGCTGATCGCCGGCGCGGCCACCGCGGTCTTCACCTCCGTCGACGACGCGTGCGCCCGCTGCGTGCGCGAGACGAGCCGCGTCGAGCCCTCGGCCCGACGCGGCTCGCTCGATGTGCCGCTCGATCGCTATCGATCGCTCTATCCGGCGCTGCGTCCCTGGTTCAACTCCGGCGCCTGAGCCCCGCGTTCAGGGACACGCACCCCAGCTGCCGAGCAGTTCGCCCAGGTCGTCGCCGTCGACGACGCCGTCGTCGTTGATGTCCGGGCAGAAGCTGTTGCCGCCCCAGGCGCCGAGCAGTTCGCCGAGATCCTCGCCGTCGACCTTGCCGTCATGGTTCATGTCGCCCAGGCACGCTCGCTTCGCGGGCTTGAGGTTCTTGTCGCTCGGATTCTGCGACGAATGGTGCTGAAGGATGAGCCACGGCATTCCGGCGGCGGCGCGCTTGAACACGAAGGTGAATCGCGCATTCACCACGTGCGGCCAACCGATGCTGTAGCACCCGCCGGGCGCCAGCAGCACGAAGGTGTAGAGGCCGTTCGCCGAAGCGGTGTTGCCATCGCCGGAAACCGCCACATGCACCGTGCCGAGATTGAGCGGCATCATGAGCGGCATCTTGGGCAGGAACTTGTAGCGGAAGTAGTTGCGGATGATCGGCTCGTCGTGCTTGCCGACCTTGAGCGCCTTGTTTCGGTAGAGCGCGTAGATGCCGAGCGTCGGAAGCAGGGTCGCGTCGTTCGCGTAGTAGCCCGCCATCGCGTTCTCGTCGCCGCCGATCAGCGAGAATCCCCACTGATGGATTCGAAGGATGATGGACCACTCGGTCAGCATGGGCGCGATCCACGCCCGGACCGCCTTGACGACCTCGCCGACCACCTTCTGCGTCAGATTGCGGATCAGGCCGTCGAGGCCGATCTTCGCCACGAGCGTGTTGCCGAAGACGAGGTCGGCCGCCACGAACTCGGGTTCGGGGCCGCCCGCGGTGAATTCGAGCGAGAACGTCGCGCCAGGCTGAAGCGCCTCGTTGAAGCGAACGGTGAAGTGCGTCGACGAGGTCTGCAGGATCGTCGCACCGCTCTCCACGCTGATGAAGCCCGGCACGATCGCGACTCCGCTCACCGGCTCGCTCATCTGAATGCGGATCTCGTTGAACTGCGGCGCGTCCGCTTCGGCGGAGACATAGGTCCATCCGAAGAAGTGCGTCTGGGCGAACGCAGGCGAACAGATGGCGCCGAGCACGACGAGAATCACGGCGACGGCGCGGAACGGGCCGGCGGAAAGGGGTCCGCCGTGCGGTGAACGGCTGTTCGGGGGAGTACGGGTCGGGAACATGGAGGGCTCCTTCGAGAATTGACGCGGACGGGTCACTGGAGGTCCGCGGGGGGATTGGAGGCCCCCTCGTGTGCTTCCACGAGGTCAGAACCTCGGGAGCAGCTAGCGCGAGGCCTTGTCGGGCTGACGCCGCAACCCTGGAGAATCCCCCGTCGGCCGTTGACCTGACCCGATCCGGAGCCATACCTTGAACGCTCCCTCGAGGAGGGGACGGGGCGCTGGCGCGAGGACGATCAGGGAATCCGCTTGGACTCCCTGTCAGCAGACGCCGCGACCCGGTTCGTTCAATTGCACTGCAAGGAGAGAGGAATCACCATGGGCAAGGTTGGATACATCGGTCTCGCCGCCATCGCGCTGGGCATCGCCTCGAGCGCGGGCGCGGCGATCGTCACGCAATGGGACTTCAACGGTCCGGACTCCGCGTCGGTCCCCGGCGGCACCGCCAGCCCGACGCCCTCGATCGGCGCCGGCACCGCGTCCCTCGTCGGCGGCGCCACCGCCACCTTCGCGAGCGCAAGCTCCGACGGCGGATCGAGCGATCCCGCGGTCGGTACGCCGCCCGACTTCGCGTGGAACACGACGACCTACCCGGCACAGGGAACCGGCAACAACTCGCGCGGCGTGCAGTTCCTGGTGGACACCACCGGACTCAGCGACGACTTCACCATCATGTACGACGTGCGCGGCTCGAACACCGCCAGCCGCTTCATCCGGCTCATGTACACCACCGACGGCGCGAGTTACTCGAGCGCCGGCCTCACGAACGACGGCGTCTTCGAGATCACCGGCGGCCCGGTCTTCCACAACCAGATCCAGTTCTGGTTCGGCGGCATCGCCGGCGTCGCGAACAACGCGAGCTTCGGCTTCCGCATCGTGACGACCTTCGGGCCGGCCGGCGCCTATGTGCCGATCGGCGCCACCTCGACCTACGGAACGACCGGCACGCTTCGCTACGACATGGTGACGCTCTTCACGCCGGCGCCCGGCGCGCTGGCCCTGCTCGGCGCCGCCGCCTTCGTCACGCGTCGCCGACGCGCCTGATCTGATTCAGATCGCGCGCCCCCGGCGCGACACGGCCGATCGATCCACCACTGCTCATTGCCGCTCGCGAGCCGTCCGCTCGCGGGCGGCTTTCGCGCGCCGATCGTCCGCCTGAAAGCGTCGCTGCAGTTCGGGATCGGCGGCTTCACGGCGCTGGAGGTATCGCCAGACGACCACCCCGATCGCGAGCATTCCGACCGTGATGCCGATCGAGATCCACATGGACGATTTCGCACGCGGAGGCGCCGGCGAACTCGGCGCGGCGTCGAGGCAGCGCGCCGCTCACGCCAGCGCGGAGCTCCGGCGCAGCTTCACCATCGACGCCTGGAGCGACCTGCCCGGGCACGCGGTCTTGGCGCCGGCCCACTCCTGGTGCGTCTTCACTCGGCTCTTCGGCACGCCGTAGGTCCTCATCAGGAGCTTGAGTTGGCGCTCGAGCGCCGCCATCTGCGCCGCCGAGGGCGACTGCTCGTCGAAGTTCCCCAGGCAGCAGATGCCCAGGTTTCCTTCGTTGCAGTTCTTCACGTGGGCACCCTGATAGTTGATGGCGCGTCCTTCCCAGACGCGGCCGTCGCGATCGATCACGTAGTGGTAGCCGATGTCGCCCCAGCCGTTGCCTCGATGACCGTTGCGGATCATCTCGATGCGTCCCGCGGAGGAGCGCTGATCCTCGGCCGTGAACGGCGTCATGCCGTCGTGATGCACGGTGACGTACTTCACCGGCAGCATGGGATTCATGAGCGAGCAGATCGGGGCGCCGCGAGCCCAGTCGGAGCGAGGAAGCACGCCGCCGGCGGGAAGCGGCGACGGCGTCGCGCGTCCGCCCGACGCGGTGGGCGGCGCCGGGGGAATCGGACAGCTCTCGTCGAGATCGGGCCAGATGGGACCGGGAAGCGTCCTCGACCCATCGGCGACGCAGCCGCAGAGCAGCGCGAGACCGCCGAGCGAAACGATGGTGCGACGATCGACGCCCGCGCGGATCGACGACCGGTTCGGCGTTTCGTTCGTGTCCATCGCGAGGGTTCCTCTTCCTGGCACGACGCGCCGAGGCGCCCGCGCTTCGATGAAGGTCGATCGACTCGCGTCTATCGACCCCCTCTCGAACGCGCCTCCAAGATTACGCCAACGAGGCCGGATCGCGGCTCGATCGGGTAGAATCGCGGCCCCGCGAACGGGACCCGGACGGGCCCGGTGGAGACCCTGCAAGGGGTGCTCGAAGGAGACCCGTTGATGACCGTCGCACGCCGCTCACCCATGGCTGAAGCCGCCGCAAAAAGGCCGGAACGAACGAAGCCGGACGGCGGCGACGGCGCCTACGACGCCGGCTCCATCCAGGTGCTCGAAGGTCTCGAGGCCATCCGCAAGCGCCCCGGCATGTACGTGGGCGGCACGGGGATGGAGGGCCTGCATCACCTGGTCTACGAGTGCGTCGACAACGCGATCGACGAGGTGATGGCGGGCTTCGCCACCACCGTCACGGTCACGCTCGGCGTCGACGGAAGCTGCACCGTCATCGACGACGGTCGCGGCATGCCGGTCGATCCCATGAAGCACGAGAATCCGGCGATCGACGGCCGCCCCGCCGTCGAAGTGATCCTCACGGAGGTTCACGCCGGCGGCAAGTTCGGCGGCAGCGCGTACAAGGTCTCCGGCGGCCTTCACGGCGTGGGCGTCAAGTGCGTGAACGCGCTCTCGGAGTGGACGGAAGTCGAGGTCGTCAAGGAAGGCAGGACCTGGCGAATCGCGTTCGCGCGCGGCGACGTGACCGAGCCGCTGCACGTCGTCTCGGATCGAGCCGCCGCGGGCGCCCGCAAC
>VGXK01000128.1 GCA_016873355.1 Phycisphaerae bacterium
CGTTGGCGAGACGAGTGTGGCAAGGAGGGCGAAGCAGGCGGATCTTGAGGATCCGCCGATGGAGCCCGACGATGCCACACGAAGTCGCAGCCCGCCAGATCGCCACGAATGAGGAGGAACCGCTCCAGAGCGGCGAGGCTCCGCTCGATGCGGGAGTTCACGAGCTCGTCCTGGGCGTCTCGAACCCCGCGTCGCGCCAGAGCACCGGCGGACCGGCCTTGAGTTGCGCGAGCAGGATCTTCGACGCCATCGTGCGCCGGTGCTCAACCGGTCCAGCCGCCCAGCAGCGATCCGAGATCGTCGCCGTCGACGACGCCGTCGCCGTTGAAGTCGGCGGCGCAGCCCGGGCAATTGCCCCACTGCCCCAGCAGCGTGCCGAGATCGTCGCCGTTCACCGAGTCGTCGCAGTTGAAGTCACCGAGCACTCCGCCGATCGCCATCGTCGCCATCGACGGCGCGCCGTCGACCACGCCGTCGTTCGGCGTGACGGTGCAGGTGAGGACCGCGCCGCAGTCGCCGCTGTTGCGCGGAATGGCATCGGACTGCGCGGCGGAGACCACGTCGCGCACCACCGCGCCGCTCAGCCTCCACACGAAGCGGTAGCGGACCACGTCCCAGTCGAGATCCTCCATGCGCCCGAGCGTCGGCACCTTGCAGAAGATCACCTCGCCCGGTTCCGCGTGCGGATCGACGAACGAGGCCGTGATCGGCTCGGGCGGATGATTGAACGCCGGATCGATCGTCTCGACCATCTCGAACGGCGCGTCGATCATGAGCTGGCCGTCGAGGTAGAAGAGCAGATGCCAGGTGCCCACCATCGGCACGAGCCAGTCGACTTCCCAGCCGAACCAGTTCGAGTAGGAGCGGATGAGCTCGGTGTTGCCCCAGTTCCAGATCGCGTCGTCGGCGACGCTGCCGTTCGGGCGCACGAACTTCACGCGGATCTCGCAGTCGACCGGGAAGTTGTAGACGTACCAGAAGAAGTAGATCGCATCGTCGGTCGTGGCGATCTGCGGATCGGCGGGCTTGGGCCACGGCTCCCACCACGGATTCGGCAGGTCGAAGAGATTCGTGCGCGTGATGCCCCAGTCGTAGAGGAAGAGATCCTCCGAATCGAGCGACGCCTGATCGTCGAAGTCGCTCGCGCCGGGATTGCAGGAGCCGTGGAAGGGTTCGTAGACCTGCCAGCCGCTCGGTCCGTTCTTCATCGTCTGGAAGTGAAGGTGCGGTCCGAAGCTGTTGCCGCTCGATCCGACCATGCCGATCTGCTGCCCCGCGATCACCGGTTGGCCGAGCGACACGGTGATGGAGAACTTCTTGAGGTGCCAGTACTGGCTCTCGAATCCGTCGCCGTGATCGAGGATGACGAGATTGCCGAGGAAGCCGCCGTTGACGTTTTCGTCGGGCTCGCCGTCGTTCATGAAGACGACGACGCCGTCGCGCGCCGCGAAGACGGGCACGCCGATCCATTGCTCGGCGAAGCTTCGGATCGCGGAGTCCGTGCCTGCATGACCCTCGCGCGTGAATGGACGGCACTCGAAGTCGTGGTACGACGCCGTCGCATCGAGGTCGACGAAGGAGCCGCAGATCGTGTCTCCCTTCGTCACGCCCGGATGCGGATAGAACGGGTACATCGGCGCCGCGGCCACGCCCCCCTCGCCGTCGGCGAGGCCGCCGTCGTAGGGATCGCCCACCACGACCGGCGGCTTCGGAAGTCCGAGCGCGACTCGATTCGTCTCGATCGCGGCGCGGACGAGCGCCTGCGCCGACGGCGGGACGCAGTCGTGGTCGTCGTGCGCGAGCGCGCGCGCGGACGCGTGCGGCATCGCGCCGAGAAGGAAGGCGAACGCGAGCATCGCGCGGCGCGCACGAAGCTGCGAGCGGACTCGCGAGGGCGCTGCAACGCACGATCCGAGGAAGAGGCTGCACTTCATGACGGCCATGATCCCACCCGAATCGCGTCGACTCCAGCCTTCGTGCGGGTGATTTCGCGCGAGCACGCGATCTCGAACGTTCTCAGTCCCGCGCGGCGCGAAGGGCGAATCGCCGCCGCCTACGCCGGACTCGCGACGGTCTCGAGCACCTGCTGCATGATGCGGCGCGTGGTCATGGTGTCGCCGGCGTGCATGTAGGTCTTGCTGATCACGCGATGGGCGCAGACGGGAAGCACGCAGGAGACGACGTCCTCGGGCACGCAGTGCGAGCGACCCGCGAGCAGCGCGGTGGCCTTGGCCGCCTGCGCGAGCGCCAGCGAACCTCGCGGCGAGATGCCCACCTGGAGTTCCTCGTGCTCGCGCGTCGCCGCCGCCAGCGAAATGATGTAATCGCCGAGGCTCTGTTCGAGCTTCACCGCGTCCACCTTCTCCTGGAGGGAGATCACTTCCTCGGCGCCCATCACCGGTTCGAGCGCGCGGAGCACGGTGCGACCGGGCTGGGTGCGCAGGATGCGCGCCTCGTCGTCGGGAGAGGGGTACCCGAGCGAGATCCGCATGAGAAATCGATCGAGCTGATTCTCCGGGAGGAAGTAGGTTCCTTCGAACTCGTAGGGATTCTGCGTGGCGATCACCATGAACGGGCGCGGCAGCTCGTAGACCGCGCCGTCGGCGCTGACGGTCGCGTCGCTCATCGCTTCGAGCAGCGCGCTCTGCGTGCGCGGCGTCGTGCGGTTCACCTCGTCGGCGAGCACGAAGTTCGCGAAGATCGGACCGCGCCGGAACTCGAACGCGCCGGTCTGCCGGTTGTAGACGCTCGTGCCCGTGATGTCCGAGGGAAGCAGATCGGGCGTGCACTGGATGCGGTTGAAGGAGCAGCGGACGCTGCGGGCGAGCGCGTGCGCCAGCACCGTCTTTCCCACGCCCGGCACGTCCTCGATCAACGCGTGTCCCCGGGAAAGCAGGCAGATCATCAGGCGATCGATCGCCTGGGAATTGCCCATGAAGACGCTCGTCACATTCTGTCGAAGGCGCGCGAGCTGCTCCATGGAACGGCCGCGAGTATACGCTGCGTCGTTGCCGGCGATCGGCGCGACGAGCGCGCCGCCCCTCCCGCGCAGCGTCGCGAGCATGGTTCCTCACCCGATCGCCCGAGACCTCACCTGTCGCACCTGCGGGTATCAGTTGCGGGGACTCTCCGCGCTCGGTCGCTGTCCCGAGTGCGGCAGCGAGACGATGGCGTCGATCGTCACGGCGGTCGACCCGAAGCTGCGCGAGCTCGTGCGGCTCGCGTCGCCCGCTCGCACGGCGAGTGCGCTCGTGGCCACGACGCTCTTCCTCTCCCTCGCGGTGCTCGTGCAGCTCGTGGCGCCGGCATGGTCGATGCTCGCGGAGTTGCGGGAGCAATCTCCCGTGCGAGCGGCGCAGCTTGCGCCGATGGGATGGTGGTCGGCGGCGGTGCTGCTCGTGCTCGCGTCGCTCGCGTCGTTCGCCATCGCGCCGCGTTCGGAAGCGCTGCTGCGGGCGGAGTGGGGGCGGCGGAGGCAGGCGCTCGAGTACGGCCTGCTGCTCTGGGCGCTCGCGACGGCGCTGCTACCGCCGGCGCTCGGATGGAGACCCGGTGCGGTGCCGAGCTGGTTCGTGATGATCGTGACCACCGCGTGGCAGCTGCTTTCGGCGCTCGCGCCGCTCTGGGGGATGCGTGCGATCGTGGCGTTCCTCGGGCGCCGCTGTCAGCGCTGGCGCGAGGCGCGGCAAGGCAGGCAGAGCGTGGACTCGCTGCTCGCCGCCGCCGCCGGCGTGCTCGTCTTCTCGACCGCGGTGCCGATCCTGGCCGACCAGCGACTCGAGTTCCTGCTCATGCTCGCCAAGTTCCTCGCGGTCGCATGCGGCGCGATCCTCGCGTTCGGACTCGCCTACCTCGTCATGAACAACTGGTGGATCGCGAGGTCGCTCGTGCGCCCGCCCGCGCTGCTCGGGGAGATGGTCGACTCCGCGTGATTCGCTGAGGTACGACGAGGTCGTTGATCGGCGCGCAGGAGCCCTGCCGCATCGACACGAGGTCGGACGCACCTCATGCCGATCGACTTCATGCCATGAATGATCGTCGGAGTTCTTCGGCAGGCGAGCGACACGATGGCGTGCCTCGGAACGAGGGCGAGAGTCGCGTCCGCGTCGATCGAAGCCGCTTTCGAATCGACTCGATGACCGACCCCGATCCGGACGCCGACTATTGGCTCGATCGAAGCCCGGAGGAGCGCCTCGCCGAAGTCGAGGCATGCAGGGAGGCCTTCCATGGAACGGATGCCGTTCGCGGCCGACTTGTTCGAGTTCTTGAAGTTGATGATCTCCGCTGAAGCGGAGTTTCTTGTCGTCGGCGCGTACACGGTCGAGGCAAGGACCTGATCGACGCTGACGAGCTGGAGCGCCTGCATCGCAGGAAGCCTCAGCAGTCCGAGTTGCCTCGGCGACGTGGCGCCGCCCGCCGGCTGGCGCCGTCTGCCAGCTTGGCAGGAGGAGTCACGGCGACATACGGCCGGGAATGGCGGAGCGACATTGGACCGCCGCCGCGCCGCGCCAAACGGGGAGGCGCCTGGCGCGCCGGTGACGGCACGGTGGCCCGCCATTTGCCTTCGGGCTCGAACCCGAACCGGCGAGTCCGCCGGCCAGGCGTTCATTCCCGCCCGAACAAGCCCGCCCAAGCGACCACTCGGAGAGCCACCCAATGGCCGTCAAGGAACTCGCGTTCGATGTCGATGCCCGCAAGCAGCTTCTCGCCGGCGTCGAGAAACTCTCCGCCGCGGTCAAGAGCACGCTCGGCCCCCGCGGCCGCAACGCCGTGCTCGACAAGAGCTGGGGCGGACCCACGGTGACGAAGGACGGCGTCTCCGTCGCCGAGGAAATCGAGCTTCGAAACAAGGTTGAAAACATGGGGGCGAAGCTCGTGAAGGAGGCCGCCAGCAAGACCTCCGACGACGCGGGCGACGGCACCACCACCGCCACCGTGCTCGCCGAAGCGCTCTTCCGCGCGGGACTCAAGCAGGTCACCGCCGGCGTCGACGCCATGACGCTCGTGCGCGGAATGCGAAAGGCCGTCGAGGCGGTCGTCGAGAGCATCAAGAGCTCGGCGAAGCCGGTCGCGAACGTGAGCGGCGGCATCGAGAGCGTGGCCACGATCTCGGCGAACAACGATCCCGAGGTCGGCTCGATCATGGCAAAGGCCTTCGAGAAGGTCGGCAAGGACGGCGTGATCACGGTCGAGGAGGGCAAGGGCCTCGAGACGCTCGTGGATGTCGTCGAAGGCATGCAGTTCGATCGCGGCTACCTCTCCCCGAACTTCGTCACCGATCCCGAGAAGATGATCGTCGAGCTCGAGAAGGCGCTCGTGCTCGTTTACGAAGACAAGATCGATTCGATCACCAAGCTCGTCCCCTTCCTCGAGAAGGTGATGGACGCCAAGAAGCCGCTGCTCATCATCGCCGAGGATGTGACCGGCGAAGCGCTGAGCACGCTGGTGATCAACAAGCTGCGCGGCGTGCTCAACGTCTGCGCCGTGAAGGCTCCGGGCTACGGCGACCGCCGCAAGGCCATGCTCGAGGACATCGCCGTGCTCACCGGCGCCACCGCGATCATGAAGGATCTCGGCATCGAGCTCGACAAGATCGAGATCAAGCAGCTCGGCCAGGCCAAGAAGCTGCACATCGACGCCGACAACACCACGATCGTCGAAGGCGCCGGCGCCACGAGCGCGATCAAGGGTCGCTGCGAGCAGATTCGTCGCGAGATGGAGACGACCGATTCGGACTACGACCGCGAGAAGCTCCAGGAGCGGCTCGCGAAGCTCGCCGGCGGCGTGGCCCAGATCAAGGTCGGCGCCAGCTCCGAGACCGAACTCAAGGAGAAGAAGGCGCGCGTGGAGGACGCGCTGCACGCGACGCGCGCGGCGGTTGCCGAGGGCGTGGTCGCCGGCGGCGGCGTCAGCTTCATCCGCGCCCTCAAGACGCTCGAGAAGGCTCGCGACAAGTGTGTCGGCGACGAGGAATTCGGAGTCGACGTGGTGGCGGAGGCGCTCGAGATTCCGCTCCGCGCGATCGCCGAGAACGCGGGCGAGAAGGGTTCCGTCGTCGTCGCCAAGGTGAAGGACGGCAGCGGCAACTTCGGCTTCAACGCGCTCACGCGCGAGTACGAGGATCTCATGAAGGCCGGCGTCATCACGCCCGCCAAGGTCGACCGCACCGCGCTTCAGAACGCGATGAGCGTGGCCGGTCTGCTGCTCACCACCGATTGCATCGTGACCGAGGCGCCCAAGGAGAAGGACGCCGGCGGTCACGGCCATGATCACGATCACGGCGGCATGGGAGGCATGGGCGGCATGGGAGGCATGG
>VGXK01000129.1 GCA_016873355.1 Phycisphaerae bacterium
GACATGGTCTTCTGCGGACTGGCGCTGCTCGTCGTGCTGGGACTTGCCGCGTGGTACGGGCCGTTCGGTCCCGGCGGCGTGCCCGATCCCACGATCATCGACACGAATCCGCGACCCGATCTCTTCTTCCTCTGGATCTTCGCGGCGCTGGCGCTGCTGCCGCCGGAGCTGGAGACTCCGCTGCTCATCGTTGCGCCGCCGATTCTGATTCTCGGCTTGCTGCTGCTGCCGGTGCTCTCGCCGCGCGGAGAACGAGCGCCGAGTCGGCGGCCGCTCGCGGTGGTGGCGTTCGTGGTGATCATGACGGCGCTCGGCACGCTCACCTGGCTCGGCGTGACGAGTCCGTGGTCGCCGCAGATGGACGGGTGGACGAGCGCACCGGTGCCGGCCGAGTTCGTGCGCGGGCGCACGCCGCTCGAACTCCAGGGCGCGATCATGGTCCAGTACGCGCAGTGCCGCAACTGCCATTCGCTCGGCGGCCTCGGCGGCGAGCGCGGCCCCGCGCTCGATCGCGTGGCCACGCGGCTCTCGTGGGATCAGCTCGTGCGGCAGGTGCAGCAGGGCGGCGGCAACATGCCCGCCTACGGCAAGACGCTTTCCAGCTCGCAGACGCAGGCGCTCGTGGCGTTCCTCTCCACGCTGCGACCCGAGTACGTGCCCGCCAGCGAGATCCCTGGCGCGCTCGAGCGTGTGTCCGGGCGAGATCGTCCACCCGAGGCGTCGCCGGGCGCGCCGATGCCGACGCGCGGTGGGAATTGACGCGTTCGCGTCGGGACGCGGGACGCCGTGCACGGCGCGATCCGCGTCGACGCGCGTTCGACCGGTGGTGATGTCGTGCCCGCCCAAGGCCTTTCGATGCTCGAGTCCTGGACGATCGACCCGTGGTTGATCGCGTGGCTCGCGCTCCCGGCGCTCCTGTACCTGCGCGGAGCGCTCGGAATGCGCCGGCGACGCGGTGCCGCGCGGACGGCGGCGTTCCTCGCGGGACTCGCGGTCATCTGGACGGCGCTCGCGTCGCCGCTCGAGGCGTTCGCGCCGCTCATGCTCTCGGCGCACATGGGTCAGCACCTGCTGCTCACGATGGTGGCGCCGCCGCTGCTGCTGCTCGGCGAGCCGATGGTGCCGCTGCTGCGCGGAGTGCCGAGCGCGATCCGCCGCGAGTGGCTTGCGCCGTTTCTCGCGGCGCCGAGGCTGCGGCGCGCGATGCGGCGGCTCGTGCATCCGCTCGTGGCCGGGCCGCTCTTCGTGCTCGCGATGTTCGCGTGGCATGTGCCGTCGCTGTACGAACTCGCGCTGCGCGAACCGGCGTGGCATCGCGTGGAGCATGCGTGCTTTCTCGTCACGGCCGTGCTCTTCTGGTGGCCGGTCGTGGGTCCGGCGCCGAGTCGCGCCTGGTGGCCTCGCTGGGCGCTGGTGCCGTACCTGCTCGTCGCCGACGTGGCGAACACGGTGCTTTCGGCGATCCTCTGCTTCGCACCAGGCGTGCTCTATGCGACCTACGCGAATGCGTCGAGCGCCATCGGCGTGGATGCGCTCGCGGATCAGGCGCGGGCGGGTGCGATCATGTGGATCCCGGGATCGATCGCGTACCTCGTGCCGGCGGCGTGGATCGTGGTGCGGGCCATGCGGCCCGCGCGGCTCGTTCCCGGCGGATCGCGGCGCGTCGCGCGCGAATCGGAGCGGGTGGCCGGGCACGAGGCGCCTTCGAGTCGCGAGCGCGAGGAGGCTCGCAGCGTGTCGCTTCCGCAACTCGCGGTGCGCCGCGACGCTCGCCGCCGATTCGATCTGCTGCGCGTGCCGTTGCTCGGTGCGCTGCTGTCGCGCCGCTCGATCCGCACGGCGCTTCGCGTGGCGATGCTCATGGGTGCGATCGCCGTGGTGGTCGACGGCTTCTCCGGCCCGGAGGAGGCGCCCATGAATCTCGCGGGAACGCTGCCGTGGACGCATTGGCGCGGCGCGACCGTGCTGCTGCTGCTCGTCGGCGGGAACTTCCTCTGCATGGCGTGTCCGTTCGTGCTGCCGCGGATGGCGGCGCGGCGGTTTGCGCGGGCAAGCGCCCGGCGCGAGTCGCCGAGGGCCGAGCGCGCCGAGCGGGCGCCCGGATCCGCATCGCGAGCGCTCGCAGCCGCGGCGCCGCTGCTTCGCAGCAAGTGGCTTGCGGTCGGCGTGCTCGTCGCGTGGCTCGTCGTCTACGAGGCCTTCGATCTCTGGGCGAGCCCGTGGGCCACGGCGCTGCTCGTGGCGTGCTACTTCGGCGCCGCCGTGCTCGTCGATTCGCTCGCGCGGAGCGGCGCCTTCTGCAAGTGGGTCTGTCCGCTGGGGCAGTTCCACTTCGTGCAAAGCACGCTCTCGCCGCTCACGGTGGCGGCGCGCGATCCGGGCGTGTGCGCGACATGCACCACCCACGATTGCCTGCGCGGCAATTCGCGCGCGGACGGCTGTGCCCTCGACCTCTTCGTGCCGCGCAAGCAGGGGAACCTCGACTGCACCTTCTGCCTCGATTGCGCCGACGCGTGTCCGCACGGCAATGTCGGAGTGTTGACGTCGTCGATCGGCGGCGAGCTGCGGAGCGACGCGTGGCGATCGAGTCTCGGGCGCCCGTCGCGCCGCGCGGATCTCTCGGCCGTTGCGATCGTTCTCTCGGCGGGGGCGATCGTGAATGCGGCGGGAATGACGGCGCCCATGCTCGACCTGATCGCGCGAAGCGCCGCGGCGCTGTCCATGCCGCGCTGGGTCGCCGCATCGGCGCTCGTGGCGGGATCGATCGGCGCGATCGCGGCGCTGGCGGCGCTCGCGGCCGCTCCCGGGCGCGGATGGAGCAGGCGCTTCGCGGCGGTCGGCCTGGCGATGGCGCCGCTCGGTGCGGCCATGTGGCTGGTGCACTTCTCGTTCCACCTGGTCACGAGCTGGACGACGGCGTGGCCGGTGAGCGTGCGCGCCGTGCGAGATCTCGGCGTCGGCACGATGGAGCCCGCGTGGAGCGACTCGTGCTGCACGAACCCGCCCGAGTGGCTGCTGCCGGCGAGCCTGCTGGCGCTGTCGCTGGGACTCTCGCTCTCGATCTGGACGCTCGCCCGCAGATGCGCGAGTCATGCGGGCGCCGCGAGCGCGGTGGCCGCCGCAGAATCGCGCGTGACACGAATCGCGGTGCGACTGCTCGGCTCGCTGCTCCTCGTCGCGCTCTGGGCGATCGCCGCGTGGGTGCTCTTCCAGCCGATGGAGATGCGAGGCACGCTCGGCTGGGAGGTGGCGCCGTGACGCGAACCGCGGTCCCGGTCGCGTGCGCAATCGTGGCGATCGCGTGGCTCGCATCGCGCGCATGTGCCGACGGTGGCGTCGTCGCCGCGAGCGTGGAACGGGACGAGCGGCGCATCACGGTCTTCGTCTCGCCCGCGGCGCCGCGCGCGGGCGTGATCGACGTGAGCATGCTGCGCCGCGTGACGACGGACACCGCCGTCGACGCACGACTGGATTCGGACCGGAGCGCAATCATCGTCGTGGCCGTGCACGAGGCCTCGGGCATGGAACGCTCCGCGCCCGCACTGCCCGCGCACCAGGGCAATCGGCTGCTCGAGTCGGCGCTGCTCGAACTGCCGTTCTCGGGGCGCTGGCGGATCGAAGTCCGCAACGAGCCGCCGTGGCCGTCGCCGTCCTTCGAACTCGAGATCGCGCCGCCGCTGCCGCCGTGGCGCTCGCAATGGCCGTGGCTCGGCGCATGGATTCCCATCACCGCGCTTCTGCTGCTTCGGGATCGGCTTGCGTTCGGGCGCTCGCGGTAGGATCGAGTCGTGACCCTCGCCCGTGCCGTGCCGCGCGCCCACGAGAAGGACGACGCCACGCTCGCATCGCTGCTGTCCGTGGCGGACTTCGAGCCGATCGCGGCGACCGCGCTTCCGCCGTCGGCGTGGGACTACTTCCGTAGCGGCGCCGGGGACGAGCGCACGCTGCGTCGCAACGAAGAGGCGTGGCGCGAGTGGCGGATCTTCCATCGCGTGCTCGTCGACGTGTCGAAGCGCTCCACCGTGTGCCGTGCGCTCGGCATTCCCTCGGCGTTTCCGCTCTGGATCGCGCCGACGGCGATGCAGTGCATGTGCTGTCCGGAAGGGGAGTGCGACACCGCTCGGGCGGCGGCGAGCGTGGGCGCGCCGATGGTGCTCAGCAGCCTTTCCACGCGAAGCGTGGAAGACGTGTGCGCCGCGGCGGGAACCGGCGCCGTGCTCATGCAGATCTACATCGCGGCCGATCGCGGCTTCACGCGCGAGCTCGTGCAGCGGGCGGAGCGCGCGGGCTGCCGCGGGATCGTGGTCACCGTCGACACGCCGGTCTGGGGCGTGCGCGAGCGCGATCTCCGCAATTCCTTCCGCGTGCCCGACGGTCTTCGAATCGAGAACCTCGAGCGCGCCGGCATGCCGAGCGGCCACTCCGGCCGCGGCATGGGCGAGTGCCTCGGATGGACCATCGACGCATCGCTCTCGTGGCGCGATCTCGAGGCGCTCTGCAGCTGGACGTCGCTGCCCGTGATCGTGAAGGGAGTCTGTCGCGCCGACGATGCGCAGCTCGCGGTGCAATCGGGCGCCGAAGGCGTGATCGTGAGCAATCACGGCGGCCGCCAGCTCGACGGCGCACCGGCGACGGCGGAGTCGCTTCCCGAGATCGCCGATCGCATCGGCGATTGCGCCGCCGTGTTCGTCGATGGCGGCATTCGGCGCGGCGTCGATCTGCTCCGCGCCCGCGCGCTCGGCGCGAGCATCGGCTTGATCGGCCGTCCGATTCTCTGGGGACTCGCGGCGGCGGGCGAACGCGGCGTGCGCCGGGTGCTCGAGATCCTGCGGCACGAATTCGACCTGGCGATGGCGCTCGCAGGCTGTCCTGCGCTCGAGTCGATC
Source organism: Phycisphaerae bacterium (assembly GCA_016873355.1). Taxonomy (GTDB): domain Bacteria; phylum Planctomycetota; class Phycisphaerae; order Phycisphaerales; family SM1A02; genus VGXK01. The sequence continues at coordinate 4,887 of VGXK01000129.1, forward strand.
ACGCGCGATCTCGTGCGGCGCGGCCCCTGACCATGTGCGGCCGCTACGCCATCACCGCCACCGCCGAGCGCATCGAGCAGGTCTTCGACGCGCTTTGGGAGACGGCGTCGATCGACGCGGAGCGCGGCGCGGGCGCCGCGGCGCTCGCCGCCTCGCTCGCCGCGGTCACGCTGCCCCGGTTCAACGTCGCGCCGACGCAGATGTGTCCCGTCGTGCGCGCCGGCGCCGATACGAGCGAGGCACGCGATCGATCCACCAAGGGCGGCGGCCGAGGCGGCGGCGAGACGCGCATCGTGTCGATGATGCGCTGGGGCCTCGTGCCCTCGTGGGCGGATGATCCGGCGATCGGCAATCGACTCATCAATGCGCGGGTCGAGACGGCGCCGTCGAAGCCCTCGTTCCGCAGTGCGTGGAAGAAGGGGCGCTGCCTCGTTCCCATCTCGCACTTCTACGAGTGGAAGAAGGAAGGGAGCCGCAAGCAGCCGATGGCGATCCGCGCCGCGGGCGAAGACGATCTGCTCGCGCTCGCGGGGCTCTGGGATTCGTGGCGCGACGGGCTGCGTTCGTTCACGATTCTCACCACCGAACCGAACGAGCTCCTGCGTTCGATCCACGATCGCATGCCGCTGATCCTTCCGCCGGAGCGCTGGTCGCGCTGGCTCGATCCCGGGTGGAGCGGTCCGGACGGCGCCGAGGAACTCGCGGAGTGGTCGAAGCCGGCGCCCAAGAGCCTGCTTCGCGCCTATGCGGTGGCCACCACGGTCAATTCGCCCCGCAACGATTCGCCCGAGTGCGTGGCGCCGGTCGTCGCCTGAGCGGTGTCGGCGCGGCGGCAACGGCAGCGAGCAGGGCGGTCCGGATCTTGATTTTGCCCGCTCGCGGGCTACCCTTACAAAGACCGAACGACCGCTCCGCCGTCGCTTCGCCGCCATGCGAACGCTCGCCGAAACCCCGCAGAAATCCGCCGCTTCGCTTCGTTCCGAGCGTGGGCCGTCGTCTCGCGCCGAGTGCGAGCATCCGAAGCGCGCCGCGCCGAGTTCCGCCACCGCGCCGCACGCCCCGACTTCCCGCGCCGCGCCGCACGCCCCGACTTCCCGCGCCGCGCGGTACGAGGCGCTGCGCGAATCGATCGTCCGCCTCTCGCAGGTACCGGAGCGAGCCGACGAGCGGGTCCCGCTCGGCATTCCAGCGCTCGATCTCGCGCTCGACGGCGGGCTCTCGCGTCGCGGCGTGCACGAATGGATCGGCGTCGGAGATCGACCCGGGCTGCGGCTGCCGCCGATGGGCGCGCTGCTCCATGTCGCGCAGCGCGCGCTTGATCGGGAAGCGCCGGATCGTCGGCGCTGCGCGGTGTGGATCGGTCGCGCGTGCCATCCGCCGGCGCGGGCGCTCGTGCGAGGTCTCCGCGGCGTGGTGAACGGT
>VGXK01000130.1 GCA_016873355.1 Phycisphaerae bacterium
TCGGGCGTCGTCCCGTCGGCAAGGTGCGCGAAGAGCCCTCGCATCTCGACTCCACCGGGAAGCGTGCAGACGCTTTCGCGATTCGCGCACGAGATGACCGTGTCGGTGCGATCGCCGACCCTCACCTTGAACGCGACGCAATCCTTGCACTCGGTCGGAACGAGCTCGATCCCCTGCACGCGCGGCGAGCTCCCTTGGAACGCGTGATGCACCGCGACGAAGGTCGTCTGCTCGCCCTCCCTTCGCGCGATCACGAACGGAGCGTCGCCGAGCCGGCGCATCGAGGGCGCGCGACCTTCGATCACGGTCGTCCCCGCACCCGGCGCCATGAACGTGATGAGCGACACGCCGTTGTCCATGGTGAACGCGGCAAGCCATGGTCCGTCGGTCGTTCCCGCGCGAAGGCCGTCGATCATCGAGTGAGCCTTGCCCTGCATCGGCTGGAGCGGCACGGAGACCCTGAGCGTCTGCCCGAGCTGAAGCGACGCGTGCAGCATGAAGTCGTAGCGCTCGCCGCCCTTCACCCGGAAGATGTCGACCACGTAGGAATCCTGATCGTCGATGCGCACGAGAGCGATCGTGCGCCGATACATCGTCACGCCCGTCGCCATGTCGTAGGCGCGCGGCGCGTCCGCCTCCATCACCTGGACATCCGGCGAGAGCGTGGCGAAGAGTCGAAGATCGCCGCCATCCTGCGCCGCCTGCGTGCCCCATCGCCAGCGCCAGTCGGGGATGCCTTCGATCGCATCGTCGGCCTGTCGCGTGCGTCGCCGATCGCCGCGCGGACCGGTCGGTGACTGGCTCACTCCATTCACCACCACCGTGGCGTGCGCCGCCGTGGACGTGTGCCACGCGCGCGTCGAGTTCGACTTGGGCAGCGGCTGATACTGCGTCTCGCTGATCGCCTCCGTGCCCTTCGCCCAGAGATTCAGATTGAGAGCGTCCCAGTGGGCGTGCGTGCCGCTCTTGCCCCACTGCATCGTGGCGATCGCGAGACCGTCGCCTGAACCCGAGATGAGCGAGCCCTGGCCGAACGCGCCGAAGAGATGCGACGCGTACGGCGCCTGTCCGCCGCGCGGCGTCGTGAGCGGCCACGGCGTGTCGTGTCCCGCGAGATAGTTGCCGTCCGGCATGACGGATCGCTTCATCACGCTCTCCGCGCGCGCCGACGGCCCGCGGACGAGCGACGCAAGATCGACCTCATCGAAGCGTTCGCCGTCGAGCGAACTCTTGAAGCCGGGAGGATCGCTGTAGCCGACGAGCGCGTTCTCCGCGAGCTCGCGCAGGCCGTTCTGGAGATCGGCGTGGTAGCCGATCGATCCCTCGTGCCACCATCCGTCGGGATAGAAGCTCGTTCGATACATGGCGCGGAGCCGTCGCGCACCCTCGTGCACGAGCTCGGGTTTCCGCAGAAGCCGACCGAAGTCCAGGTACCCCTGGATCTGGAACGAGTCCATGTTGCTGAAGTCGGGACTCGCGCCGAACTTCTTCTGCGTTTCGAGATGGAGGTCGAACATCTTCTGAATCGCGTCGGCGGCGCCGAGGCGCTCGATCGCGCCCGTCGGCGCCAGCAACGAGAACGCCTCCGCGAGCGGCGTCGCCATCATGAGGTCGAAGTAGATCCAGAGCCCCCAGAGTCCGGCCGCGAACTCGCTTCGAAGCGCCACCGGATCGTCCTGCGGCATCGGCTTGCGCTTCGACCACTCCTCGTGATAGGGATTCCAGATCGGCCAGCGCGGAATGACTTCCGCGAAGCGCTCGAGCAGCGCCGCCGAGCGATCCGCGTGGCTGCGATCGTTCGTCACCCGCGCAAGCATCGCCAGATGGAGCGCCGCGTCGCGCATCTCGAGGTTCACGGGATCGGCGGCGCCGCGCTCGGTGACCTTCGCCGCGAGCTCCTGCGGCGAGCGCGTCGCGAGATCGCCCAGCGCCGCACGGAGCGCCTTCTCCACGGTGAGTCGCTGCGATGCCGTCCCCTGGAGCATCGAGCGGCGGTAGGCGCTTGCCACCTCGGTGTCGAACTCGCGATAGCAGAGTCGCGGCTCCGCCTTCGTCGACTCGAAGAGCGTGCGGAGGTCCGCGTCGCTCATCGCATCGAGGCGCTCGAGCGCCTTGTCGCCTCGGGCCCGCTCGCGCGACGCGGCCACGCTGCCGGCCGGCGGCGATTGCGGCGCCGCGCCGACGAGCGCGATCAGCGTCGCGGCGAGCATCGCGCATGGCGCCGCGATCGAAGCGAACCGACGCTTCGGCCTACGCATGGATCTCGCCGGCGCCGGGATAGCTGATGAGCACCGCCCGATGCGGCCCGTAGTAGACGAACATGCTGCCCGCCGCCACGGCCGACGCGCCCGCGTCGATTCCCGCGCGGAGATGGGCGATCGTTCCCGCGCCGCCGAGGGCGATCACCGGAATGGTGACCACGCCGGCCACGGCGCGAATCACCTCCAGGTCGTAGCCCTCCATGCTGCCGTCGCGATCGATCGAGGTGACGAGCAGCTCGCCGCAGCCGTACTGCTCGCACTTCGCCGCCCACTCCGCGGGTTTCCACTTCGTCGCGGTGCGCCCGCATTCGGTCATCACCTTGGCGCCGCCGAAGAGGCCCGAACCGACCTCCATGGACGCGACGACCGCCTGCGCGCCGAATTCGCGCGCAGCCTCCGCCGCCACCTGGGGCGTCCGGTGCAGCGCCGTGTTCATGACGACCTTCTCGAATCCGCAGCGGATCACCGCGCGGACATGCTCGATCGTGCGCACGCCGCCTCCGTAGGCGATGGGCATGAACGCCTCGCTCGCGATGGAGCGGATGAACTGGATGCGGGACTCATCGAAGGGCTTGTCGCCGATCTCGAGCAGCACGAGCTCGTCGACGCCCTTGTCGTTGAAGACCTTCACCGCGTTGATCGGATCGCCCACGTACGACGGCTTCTTGAAGCGCCGCGTGCGCACGAGGCGACCGTCCTGCATGGTGAGCGCCACGATCACGCGCGGCATGGGACCGGCGACTCGCTGGAAGTAGCGCCCGCTCACGCCGCCGGGATCTCCGCCAACGCCCACTGCATCCATCCCGTGAGGAACGCCATGCCGTAGCGATGACTCTTCTCGGGATGGAACTGGGCGCCGATCGCGCGGCCGCGCCGCGCCACCGAGGTGAATCGAATGCCGCAGAACTCCGACTCGCAGAGCGACGCGTCGCCGAGCGGGTTGGGATCGATGAAGTACGAATGCGCGAAATAGACGCGACCCGGCGGCATGGCGAAGGGCAGGCACCCGTCCGGCGGCGCGAACGGCTGCCACTCCATGTGCGGCACGCGCAGCGGCTTGCCGTCGACGCCGACCGACGGGAAGCGACGCACGGTGGTCGGCATCCAGCCGAGACCGCGGCCGTCGCCTTCCTCGCTCGAGTCGCACATGAGCTGCGCGCCGAGGCAGATGCCCAGCACCGGCCAGTCGCGCTCGCGAAGCCCGTCGAGCGCGGGGCGCCACGCCGAGCGCTCGAGCGAATCGACGGCCTTCGAGAAATGGCCGACGCCCGGCAGCAGCACCGGATGCCGCCGATGCAGCTCGTCGGGACGCTTGACCACGCGCGGCGTGCAGCCGATGCGCACGAGCATGTTCAGCACGGAGCCGATGTTGCCGGTGTCGAGGTCGACGACCTCCACGATCTGACGGGTTGGCGCGGCGTTCGTGGTCACGGAACGATTACACGGGAGCGCTGCGTGCGGTTCGGCTACGCCGGCTGTCCGGCCGCGGTCGGCTCGGACTCGGCGGCGAGTTCGGCGTCCTCCTCCTCGAACGCCTCTTCGCCGAGGTCCTCCGACTGCTCGAGAAGCGGATCGCCGAGTTCGCGGGCGCGCATCTCCAGGCGGATCAGGATGAGCATGAACGCGAAGAGATTCCACGCCGACCAGAGGTTGCCCTCCTTGGTGGCGATGAGCGCCTGGTAGACGATCATGGCCATGAGGATCGACACGGCGGAACGCGCCGTGGAGTGATGGCGGGCGCTCGCGTAGAGCGTCTTGGCCGCCATGCCCGCGCGAACGAAGACCATCACGAGCAGGAGGAACGCCGGAATGCCGAGTTCGCTCAGGACCTCGACGTAGAGATTGTGCACGTAGCCGAGCTCGCCCACGCCGCCCATGGCGCTGAACGCGTTGTAGCCCATGCCCTGGATCCAGCTTGCCGGGCTCGCGATGAACTCGTTGAGCATCATCAGCGCGCTCCACTGCCGCCCTTCGGCCGCGCGCGTGATCGCGCCGGCGCTCCAACGATCGGTGTCGGCCTGCCCGAGCGCGTACATGAAGGTCAGGTACGCGCCGATGCTGATGACGCCCGCGACCAGGATGAGCGAGAAGTAGGAGCCGACGTTCCTGAGCCGGCGCGATGCCGGCAGGAAGACGGCGATGGTGCCCAGCGCGAAGATCGCCTGCCCGCGCGTGCCCGACATGAGCGTGATGAGGGCGCCGCAGAGGAAGGCGCCGAAGCGCATGGCGGTCTGCAATCCCGTGGCGCGTCCGCCCGCCGAGAGTGCGCCGAAGATCGCCAGCATGCCGCCCATCTGCGCGATCGCGAGCGGGCTCGTGCGCTGCGCGCCTTCGAGCTTGAAGCCGATGCGGCCCTGCTGGATGGTGAACTCGGGGCTCACCACGATCGAGAGCGCCACGCACGAACCGATCACGAGCATCAGGTTCGTCACGCCGCGCCAGTCCTGGATCGACGAGACGAGCAGCGGGCCGAGCAGCACCGAGAGGATGAAGTACGGGAACCCCTCCACGATGATGTTCGAGCCCACGTTCGGACCCGTGGCGACGGCCGGCGTCCAGAGCAGCGACATGATCGACCACAGGAGGATCGACACCACCATCAGCAGCCACGGCGTGGCGTAGCCGAGCAGCGGTCGCGGCGTGCGCAGGCACGCGGACATCGCCGCCACGAAGACCACGCCGGCCACCATGAAGTTCGTCAGCGCCGGCTGCGCCCTGAAGATGTCGATGCCCGCCTGCATCGCCACCTTGAGCGCGAACATGACGAGCAGCAGCACCATGGCCCATGCCGGTCGAAACAGACCGACGATGCACAGCACGGCGAAGATCAGGAGCGGCAGGTACTGCATGAGTCGGAGGCGAGCGCGTGTTGCGAGCCAACCCTACGGCGCCGACGCGCCGCCGTTCACGCGGGCCGATAATACCACGGCGCGCCCATGACCTCATATCGGCACGCGAGGCGTGCGCAGTCAACGAACGCGCGCATCTTTCGCCGTCCTCGCGACGCCCGGGCGCCGAGACGGGCCCCGATATGCTCCGCGCGCGTGACGCGATCGATCGATCGGACCTCGACGAGCGCTCCGACTTCGCCGATCCATCGATGCGATTCCTGCTGATCCAGCAATTCTTCCCGGGACCGGTGGCCCCGGGACCGATGCAGCCGCGCCGACTCGTCGGCGAGCTCGTCGCGCGCGGTCATCGCGTCGACGTGATCGCCTGCGACCTCAACGCCTACAACGAACAGCAGGAGCCGGAGGAGTGCTTCGAGAGTCCCGGCGGCGGCGTGGGCCGCGTGCATCGGCTGCCGGTGGCGCGGGGACTTCGACGCGGCCTTTCGAGCCGACTTCGCATCTACGGCCGATTCGCGATCGCGGCGAATCGGCGCGGCCTCGCGCTCGGACGGCCCGACGCCGTGATCGGCAGCATCCAGCCGCTCTTCAGCGGCGTGGCGGCGCGACGACTCGCACGGCGCTTCCGCGTTCCGTTTCTGCTCGAGGTGCGCGACCTGTGGCCCGATGCACTCGTGGTGCGACGACTCATTCCGCGCTGGCAGGGATGGGTGCTCGAGCGGCTCGCGCGATCGTGCTATTTCGGCGCCGACCGGGTGGTCTGCCTCACGCCCGGTCTCAAGCAGGAGATCCTGCGCAAGGGCGTGCCCGCCGAACGCGTCGACCTCTTCCCGAACGCGTTCGACGAGGAACTCTTCCGCATTCCGCCCGGCACGCGCGAGCGCGTTCGCGCTGAGCACGGCTGGAACGGATCGTTCGTGGCGATCTACACCGGCGTGCACACGAGCGTCACCGCCATCGAGTGCATCGTCCGCGCGGCCGCGGAACTGCGCAGCCGTCCCGACATCCGGCTCGACCTCTTCGGGTACGGGCAGACGAAGGCGTCGTCGATGGCGCTTGCGGGCGAACTCGGACTTTCGAACATCCACTTCCACGATCCGGTGCCGAAGATCCGCGTACCGGAACTGCTCGCCGGCGCCGACGCGGGCATCATGACGCTCTTTCGCAGCCCGCTCGTGCACATCTACT
>VGXK01000131.1 GCA_016873355.1 Phycisphaerae bacterium
CGAGACGAGTGTGGCAAGGAGGGCGAAGCAGGCGGATCTTGAGGATCCGCCGATGGAGCCCGACGATGCCACACGAAGTCGCAGCCCGCCAGATCGCTGTGAATGAGGCGGAACCGCTCTGGAGCGGTGACGACTGAGGAGGAACCGCTCTCGCGGAGCAGGTCCTCAGTCGAAGCGGCCGTGGTCGAGCAGTGGCGCGTCGGTGAGCGACGCGAGTTCCGCCGCGCCGAGCGTGCCGAGCTGCTCCGCGCGTTCGATGAGCGGGCGCGGCGACGTCATGGCGATGCCTCCGAGCAGCTCGAACTTGTGCGCAAGGATCGGCGCCAAGTCGGCGCCCGTGTTCCGGGCGTGGCCGCTCGGATACATGACGAGTCCGCTGTCGAGTTTCGCGCCGCCGCTCGTCTCGATGACGACCGAGGTGGGAATTCCGTCCGGATAGCGGCGGTCGTACTCGGCGCCGCCGTGCTCGAACGCGATCAGCGACATGAGCCGACGCGTGTCCGCGTTCGAAATCGAAGCGCCGTCGTAGTCGCGCGGAGCGAGCATGAGCGTGGTCCAGGCGCCGGCGTTCGAGCGAACGAGCGCCTCCGCCGCCGCGCCGCCGGCCCGCGCCGTCTCCATCGCCTTGCGCAGCAGCGTGCCGACGATGTAGACCATCGAGTGGTCGGCGCTCTGGCGCGTCTTCGGGTCGCGCTTCGCCGGGTCGCCGATGATTCCGAACGCGGGTTCGTACGCCACGATCGTGATCTTCGCGATCGCCCCCGGTTCGCGCAGGATCTCGGGGTGCCTGCGGAGCAGGTCGATGGTGCCCTGGAGCGCGCCCGCGGACTGGTGCTCGTAGAGGCCGAGCTTGAAGTGCATGCCCATCACCGCGAAGTCGTCGCCCGACATCGACAGGACGAGGTCGAAGGGCGAGTCGCCCTGCGTCCGGACGAACTGGCGGAACATGCTCTCCGGGTTGCGGAAGATGTCGCGCGGTCCGAGGAACCCGCGCATCGACCGCAACATGCAGAGGATCGCGAACTCGGTCGAGATCGCGGCGCTCGAGCCCTTGGAATCGGAGAGCTGCTTGCCGGCGCGGATCGCGCGCCAGGGAATGGCGTGGGCCACGAACATGCCGATGGCGCTTTCGATCTGCTCCGCGGAGGCGCCGAGCATCGCGCCGTAGACCGCGGCGCTCGCGATCGCGCCGTGCACCACGTGGTCGATCTTGTACGTCTTCAGCGAGAAGACTTCGGCGAGGCGGCCGCGGATCTCGTCGATCGCCACCATGCCGCGAAGCGCGAACGCGCCGTCGCGCCCCGCAAGCTGCGCGGCGGCGATCGCCACGGGATAGAAGTCGTTGTGGCCGAATTCGCCCGCGGTGTGGCCGAGCGGCTTGTTGAAGCCGAAGTTCGTGCCGTTCGAGTCCCACTCGCGCACGGCGGCGGAATTCGCCACGATCGCCTTCTCGGGCTTCACCTTCACGCTCGATCCGAAGAAGGGCACGCCCTTCGCGTCGGGATACGCGAGCGCTTCCTCGCGCAGCAGTCGCGGCGCGTTCGTGCCCATCGCGATGGCCGACAGTCCGCAGAGCAGCGCGTCGGTGTGGAAGCGCGTGGTGCGATCGAGCACCGCCGGCGAGGGCGCGCCGCGCTTCAGGAAGTCGATCGCGTACTGCCCGATGCCGAGCGCCTGGTTCGAGTTGCGCGGAAGCGAGACGGTGGTCGATGGAGCGGCGGTGGTGGCGGTCATGTCGTTCGAAGCGTTCGAGCGGTGCGCGCGGAGCTCGATCCTGTCGCCGGCAGCAGCGCGTCGAGCAGTTCCGCCACGCCCTTGCCCTGCGTGGCGATCGTGTTGAGGATCGGCCGCCCCGAGGCGATGTCGAGCAGCTCGCGCACGAGCTTCGACTCGCCCGCGTGATCGGCCTTGTTCACGACGAAGAGGTCGGCGATCTCGAGCAGCCCCGCCTTGTCCATCTGCACGCTGTCGCCCATGCCCGGCACCACCACGACCGCGCAGCGATCGACGTGCCTGCGGATCGCCACGTCGTTCTGTCCCGCGCCGACCGTCTCGATGACGAGCCGGTCGAACCCGGCGCCGCCGATCAACTCGACGATCGTGTCGAGCGACGCGTAGTCCTCGCCCGCGATCGCAAGCGAGCGATAGAAGACCTGCTCGTCGACCGCGTTGAAGTCGACGCGCAACCGGTCGCCGAGCAGCGCGCCGGCGGTGATCGGACTCAGCGGATCGAACGCCACCACCGCGAGCCGGCCGCCGCGCCGCACTTCCTCGCGGGCCATCGACGCCACGAGCGTGCTCTTGCCCGCGCCCGGCGCGCCGGTGATGCCCACCACCTGCGCCGGTCGCCGTCGCGGCGCGTCCTTCGGAGCAGCGCCCGCGTGCGCGAGCGAGATGAGCCGCGCCAGCCGCGCGGTCGGGTGCTCGAACGACGCGGGGCCGTACGGTTTCGTCGCGCTCCGAACGCTCTCGACGATCTCGGCCATGCCGGTGCCGGTGTGGTAGACGCGGCGCACGCCGCCTTCGAGCAGCGTCTTCACGTCCTCCTGCGGAATGATGCCGCCCACGTTCACGATCATGTCCGGGCGCCCGACGACGCGGCACTCGTCGAGGAGCTTCGGCACGAGCACGAGATGGGAATTGCTCATCATGCTGCAGGCGATGCAGTCGGCGTCCTCGTCCCGCGCGCCGATCGCGAGCGATCTCGGGGTCTGCCAGAGGCCGGAGTAGATGACGTGCGCGCCGCTGTCGCGCAGCAGCCGCGCGATGAGCTTCACGCCGCGATCGTGGCCGTCGAGCCCCATCTTGCCGAGCAGCACGCGCGGCCGGTGGGAGAGATCGCCGCAGCGATCCTTCTTCTCGAGTGCGGTTGTCGGTTCGTTCACGGACCGCGCCATGGGGTCGCGGATCGTAGCGGTTTGTCCGCAGCGGGAGGTCGGCGGAGCTCGCTCACGGCATCGCGGCCGGGCAGCCGAGCATGCGGCGGCAGGTGAGCGGCGGCAGCGCGAACGTCGCGTCGACGAGCACGATCGCGCCGGCGCGTGGTCACTCGCGCGGCGCGTTTCCCGTCGACGAACCGGATTCGACGGCGTCTCCTTCGGCGCCCGCGTCGCCCGCGCCGTCCGAGTTCGCCTCGGGTTCCGGCGCCTCCACGCGCTTCGCGTCCTCCGTCCATGCCTGCGGATGGAAGCGATAGGCGTAGAAGCCGATGATCTTGTGCATGTCGCGGTAGTCGTGATCGTCGAGCGTTTCGCGGCGGCCGTCCTTCAGCACGAGCCACGCCTTCCAGGTGGAGCGCTTGCCGCCGGTGAGCGAGCACCAGCGATTCATGTCGATGTCGACCACCTCGTCGAGCGGAATCGTGCTGGTCGGGGTGACGAGCGTGCCGTCGTCGTCGAGCGTCCAGACGCAACGCGTCATTCGGATGAGGCGCCAGGCGAAGAACGGCGCGCCGAGCACGCCGCATCCGATCACCCAGAGCCAGAGCTGGAGCGGTCGGTCGTACGCGGCGAGCTTCGGAGGCTCGCCGCCGTACTCGGCGTAGATTCGCTTGAGGGTTTCGTCGGCCTGCTCGTAGGCGACTCGATCCTCCTGCGAGAGCAGCGCCGCGGACGAGCCGGCCGCGGACCCGGAGCCCCCGGCGGGAGTCAGCTTCGCCTCGATGTCCGTGCGCACCTTGCGGGCGCTCTCGAGTTCCCGGTTCGCCTGGTCGATCGCGGGATACGCGACCCAGTAGTCGTACGCGCCCCAGACGGCGCCGACGAGGCAGAAGAGGGCGAAGCCCAGGTTGATGGCGAACGGTCCGCGCCGAAAGCTGGTCCTCACCTTCATCGCGGAGCATGGTAGCCGAGAACTTCACTCGATCGCGGCGTCCGGCGCGAGCGGCGCCGTCATCGCGCGACTCGTCGCGCCGGCGGCGTGGACCGGTGCATCGATGGCGAGTACCTTGACGCACTCCGGCGGTGCCGCCAGGGCGTCGGGCGAAACGCCTGTGATGAAACGGAGACCGACGGACATGTCGTCAACGAGCGCTGGAGAGGACACGAGCCGATCCGCATTCGCCGCGCTGCTCGCGGCGGCGATGACCTTCGCGGCATCGAGCGCGACGGCGCTCGCGGCGTGTCCGCCCGACCTCGACGGAAGCGGCGAAGTGGACGGCGCCGATCTCGGCGGGCTGCTCGGGCAGTGGGGAGATTGCCCGGGATGCGAAGCCGACTTCGACGGCAACGGCGTCGTCGACGGCTCGGATCTCGGCTCGCTGCTCGGCGCCTGGGGCGCGTGTCCCGTCGAGCCCGAGTCGCCGCGCGCGATGCGTCTCGCCGGTCGCGCGCTCGCGTCGGCGCCGTGGTTCGAGTTCGTCCGAGCCGTGAACGCCGGTTCGAGCGCCACGATCATGATCGACACGCTGCTCGATCCCGAGCTCGTCGGCGCCGCGGGCGATCTCTTCGTCGTCGAGGCGCGGAGCGAGGCGGAGTGGGTCGCGGATGGAACGCTCGTCGACGTGCGCGGCGCATCGCAGCCGATCCTGCTCGTCGACGGCGGCGCTCCCGCGAACACGATTTCGATCGACGCGTCGGCGCTGCTCTCGGCGCAGGACGGCGATCGCTTCGGGCGTGAGTACGACCTCGTCGTCGACCTCAACGCGAACGGAACGCTCGACGGCGGCGACCTCGTCGACGGGTTCGGCGACGACCCCGCGCTCGTCGTGCTGCCGAATGCCACGATCGCCGGCGCCCACGCGGTCACCGTTCCGCCGGCCTACGCCGTCTCGGGCGTCACCGCCGGATTCACGATGGAGCGCCTCTACTATCCGAGCGACATCGCGTCGATGACGCCGCGACCGCTCGTGGTGATCAGCCACGGCAATGGTCACCAGTACACCTGGTACGACTACCTCGGGAATCACCTGGCGAGCTGGGGGTACATCGTGATGTCCCACCAGAACAACACGGCCGCCGGAATCGAGGCCGCGAGCACGACCACGCTCCAGCACACCGCCGCGATCATCAATCTGCAGGCGACGATCGCCGGCGGCGCGATCAACGGCAAGATCGACGACACGAAGATCATCTGGATCGGTCACAGCCGCGGCGGCGAGGGCGTCGTGCGCGCCTACGACCGCCTCTTCGACGGCACCTACACGCCGCCCTCGAGCGCGTACACGAAGGACGACATCGCGCTGCTCATCTCGATCGCGCCGACCGACTTCCTCGGCAAGGGCGGGTCGACGACCGGCTCGGATCCCCACGCGAAGCCGTACTTCCTCATCTACGGCGCCGCCGACGGCGACGTCTGCGGCTGCCCCGACAACAACGTGGCGGACAGCTTCAACCTCTACGAGCGCGCGGTGGGAGATCACTGGTCGACCTACATCCACGGCGCCGACCACAACGACTTCAACTGCTGCGGCGTGAACGACTTCAACGGTCCCGCGGGCACGGCGCTCGGTTCGACCGAGGTGCAGAAGATCGCCAAGGTGCACATGCTCGCCGCGATCAAATCGGTGATCGACGAGAGCGTCGGCGCCAAGGAGCTTCGCTGGCGCCGCTACGCGAGCCTGCGGCCGCTCGGCGTGCTGGCGAGCGCCATCGTGCGCACCGACGAGGCGCGGCTTGCAACGGGCGTGACCGCGGTGCTCGACGACTTCCAGACGCAGACTTCGACGCTGATCTCGTCCTCCGGCGGCGGAGTCGCGTTCACGGTCTCGAGCCTCAGCGAAGGGTTGAGCAACGACAACAACACCTCCTTCACCTGGCTCACGAGCGACGCCTTCAACGGACAGGTGCGCGTCGGCGTCGGCGACACGCAGCGAAGCGCCGTCTTCACCTGGACTGCGCCGGGGTCGATCGAGTGGAGCGTGCCGGCGGCGCTCAAGGACTTCGGCGCTGCGGCGGCGCTCTCCTTCCGCGCCGGCCAGGGCACGCGCCATCCGAACGGAACGGCCGCCGATTCCACGCTCGTCGTGACGCTCGTCGATCTCGACGGCCTCGAGTCGTCGATCTCGACCGGCCCGCTGGGGCAGGGATCGGGAAGGACCTACCAGCGCACCGGTTTCGGCACCGGCGCCGGATGGCAGAACGAGATCCAGACGATCCGGCTGCGACTCGACGACTTCCGCCGCCACGGCACGCCGATCGACCTGTCGAACATCGCGGCGGTGCGCTTCGAATTCGGCGAACCCGGCGAGAGCGCCGCCGGGCG
>VGXK01000132.1 GCA_016873355.1 Phycisphaerae bacterium
CGCCGAACGCTTCCGGCGGAAGCACGCGCAGATCCGCCTGGATTCCGCTCGAGAGTCGCACGGAACTGCGCGTGTCGCCGGAGGCGAGCACCTTGATGACTTCGGGAAGCCCCGTTCCACCCATCGTCTGAAACGCCTTCGCGATCGGCGCGGGCTGTTTCGACGCCACGAGAATGTCCAGGTCGCCGATCGTTTCGCGCCCGCGTCGCAGACTCCCGGCGTACGCCACCTTCTCCGCGCCCGGAAGTTTCGAGAGCATCGCGACGATCGCCTCCGCGATCGGCATGGCCTCGCCGAGACGCTTGCGATCGCCGGCGCGCTCGAGAAAGTCGAGCGACTCGCGCAGGTTCGCGATCGACTTCGGGCCGAGTCGCGGCAGTCCGTCGAGCGTGCCCGCGTCGAGCGCGGACCTGAGCCCAGGGATGTCCACGATTCCCGCGTCCTTCCAGAGCATGTGGATCGTCTTGGGGCCGAGGCCCTGGATGCGCAGAAGGTCGGGAAGTCCCGGGGGGACCTCCGCCAGGAGCTCTTCGTGCTCCTTCACGGTCCCGGTCCGGACGAACTCGACGATCTTCTTGGCGCTGCCTTCGCCGATTCCATCGATCGCGGTGAGCTCGGAGGGATCGCGGGCGACGATCGCCGCCGCGTCCTCGGCGAGCGATTCCAGCACGCGCGCCACGCGGCGATGGGCGTTCACGCGGAAGGGATTCGCGCCGGTGAGCTCGAGCAGGTCGGCCATGCTCTCGAAGATCCGCGCGAGCGAGGCGTTGGCGCTCATGTTCGCGCGGCGTTTCGGCCGATGGAGGGGAGCGGGTTCGGCGGCACGATCGACCGCAAGGGTAGCGGCGAACCGCAGGCCCGATTCGGCGGAGGCGCGGCGCCGATGCGGCCGCGCTGCGGACTCGTCGCCGGAAGGACGAGGAAGCGCGCCCGGCTGGACTCGAACCAGCAACCTTCGGCTTCGTAGGCCGACGCTCTATCCAATTGAGCTACGGGCGCTCGCGGGGCGGAGATGATACCGGCCCCGACGACCCCGCGTTCGCTCGCATGCGGAGCGTTCGGAACGGCTCGAACGGCGGTTTCCGCCGGCGGCGCGCTGAACGCCGCGCAGTCGGTGGCAGAATGCAGGCGAAGCCGCGTGCCTCGTCGCGTGCCACCGCCCGGATGAGCCAGACCCAGCATCAATCTCGATTCGGCGCCCTGCTTCTGTTCGGCGCGATCACGACCTCCGCGCTCGGCGGCGGTGCAGCGCCGGCGCAGCTGGCGTATCTCAAGGCGTCGAACACGGACGCGCTCGATCTCTTCGGCAGCTCGGTGGGCGTGAGCGGCGATACGGCCGTGGTCGGCGCGTACATGGAGGACAGCAGCGCCACGGGCGTGAACGGAAACGATGCCGACGACAGCGCCTCGAATTCCGGCGCCGCGTACGTCTTCGTCCGCAAGGGCGGCGCATGGACGCAGCAGGCGTACCTCAAGGCATCGAACGCGCAGGCCAACGACTGGTTCGGGTACGCCGTGGCGATCAGCGGCGACACGATCGTGGTCGGGGCGCGACTCGAGGACGGCAGCGCCACCGGCGTGAACGGCGATGAAACCAGCAACGGTGCGTCAAGCTCGGGCGCGGCCTACGTGTTCGTGCGCGACGGCGACGCGTGGACGCAGCAGGCGTACTTGAAGGCGTCGAACACGGGCGCCGTGGATGTCTTCGGCAGTTCGGTCGCAATCGACGGAGACACGATCGTGGTCGGCGCCTACGGCGAGGACAGCAGTTCGCCGGGCGTGAACGGCGATCAGTCCAGCAACGGCGCGCTGAGTTCGGGCGCGGCGTATGTCTTCGTTCGCGAAGGCGGGGCGTGGAGTCAGCAGGCGTATCTCAAGGCGTCGAATCCGGGAGCCGGCGACGATGTCGGCTGGTCGGTCGCCGTGAGCGGCGACACGGTCGTGGTGGGAGCGATCAAGGAGGACAGCAGCGCCACCGGCGTGAACGGCGACCAGGGCAGCGACGGCACGACCGATTCCGGCGCCGCGTATGTCTTCGTGCGCAACGGCGGCGAGTGGAGTCAGCAGGCGTACCTCAAGCCGTCGAACACGGGAGCCACGGACTGGTTCGGCTATTCGGTGGGCGTGAGCGGCGACTCGGTGGTCGCCGGGTCGCCGCGCGAGGACAGCAGCGCCGTGGGCGTGAACGGCGACCAGGCGAACGACGGCGCGCTGGATTCCGGCGCGGCCTATGTCTTCGTCCGTGATGGCGATGCGTGGACTCAGCAGGCCTATCTCAAGTCGTCCAACAGCGAGATCGGCGACACCTTCGGCAGCACGGCCTCGATCGACGGCGACGCGCTCGTGGTCGGCGCGAACTACGAGGACGGCGGCGCCACGGGCGTGAACGGAAACGAAGGCGACAACGGCGCGCTCGATGCCGGCGCGGCCTACGCGTTCGTCCGGGACGGCAACTCATGGGGTCAGCTCGCGTACCTCAAGGCGTCGAACACGGGCGCGGGCGATTGGTTCGGCTTCTCGGTGGCCGTGGTCGGGGGCACCGTGATCGTCGGTGCGAGTCACGAATCGAGCGGCGCCACCGGCGTGGACGGCAACCAGGCCGACGACAGCCTTCTCCATGCCGGCGCAACCTACGTCTTCGACCTCGGCATCGCGACCGCGATTCCAGGCGACCTGAACGACGACGGCGTCGTGGACGGCGACGATCTCGGCACGCTGCTGGGACAATGGGGCGATTGCGCCGAATGCAGCGCCGACTTCAACGACGACGGCGTCGTGGACGGCAACGATCTCGGCGCACTGCTCGGCAACTGGTCCTGATCAGAGATTCATCTCGCCCATCCAGGGAAAGCCGTACCAGGTGAGCCAGACGGCGACGAACCAATGGAAGAGCACGCTCATCAGCGCGCTCGGGCGGCGGCGCGCAACGAACCACAGAACGATCGTTCCGAGCGTGAACGCAATCGACATCAGGATCATCGTGACCACGAACGCGTCGCTCTGGTATTCGAGCGCGGTCGTGATGCCCGCGAAGACGAAGAGCAGGTCGAGAGCGGCGAAGACGCATGCGGCGATCGTGATCGCGAGCGGAATGCGTGGCGACTGCCACCAGAGGTGCGGCGTGGTCAACACGAACAGCACGGTCGGGACGAGTTGACCGAAGCAGCCGAGCCCCATGAACGCAAGGAAGCCCAGCATGGGAAATGGCGCCCAGGGTCGTGGGTATCCCGCGCCAATCGCGATGGTGGCGAAGACGATCAGACTGGACGCGGCGAGCCAATAGGCGGTCGAGACGGCGGCCGAGCGCTGGCGCCGCTTCGCGAGCAAACCAGCTCGATTGAAGGTGGCGCCGCACTCCGAGCACGTCTCTCCCTCTGTGCCCGTGAGGTCGTATTGACAGGATGGGCACTCCAGTCGAACGATCTCGGGCGTCGGCGTCATTCCGTTGCGCCGAGCCTGGAGCCGGCGGTGCTGGACGCATGCACGAGCGCGCCCACGACCGCGACGATGAGCAGAAGAACATTGGGAACCTTGAAGACGAGCCCGGTCAGCATCAGGTCCAGGCTCTGCACTCCCTGATGAATCAGGAACGCCGCGTAGAGGCCCGCTCCCGTCAGCGCGGGAACGAGTCGATTCCAGAACGCGGCGACGCCGAGCACGCCATAGATCAACCAGCTCATGACGACCAGGATCGAGATCCAGTGATCGCCAAAGGAGCGTCCTGCGCCCAGGATCAGCAGAATGACGATGCCCTGAATGGCGGCGACGCCGAAGAGCGAGGCCGCCGTCGGATTTCGCGAAGCGCTGATCTTGAAGTTGGATGCCATGCACGATCTCCGGAGTGCGCTACGACACTCGTGCGCGGCTGGCCGTGCCACGATCCGTCGCAGCGCCTCGCTGCGAGATTAATGCATGCAGTTGCCCTTCGTCGTCACGGCTTGAACGGCTCGAAGGACTTGCCGTTGAATCGGAAGGCGCCGTGCTGCTGCGTGCCGAGCCAGAGCACGCCCTGATGGTCACGATGAATCAAGTACAGGTTGATCGCACTGCCGCCCACGGTGACGGGGTAGTGAACGAGGTCCTTGCCGTCGTACCGGAAGACTCCTTCGCCGTATGTTGCGAACCAGACGGCGCCGTTCTCATCCTTGACGGCGGACATGACTCCGCCGAACGGCACACGATCCGGCCGATTCGCATCGCGCAGGCCCTTCAACTTCCTGAAGCGAGGCGCGGCCGAATCGCTCGTGTCGACTTCGTAGCGATCCACCACATTGCTGCACCAGAATCGACCGTGCCTGTCCTCGACGATCGATCGTGTGCCGAAGGAGCCGTTGTGCAGGTCCTCCTCGGGAATCCACGCAAAGGACTTGCCGTCGAAACGGCAGGCGCCGAGGAGCGCGGTGCCGAACCAGAGGTGACCCCGGCTGTCCTCGAAGATGACGTAGGGGTCGTACGGGGTGAAGTTGATGTTGGGGAACTGGTCGCGTGGAGAAGCGGCGACGATTCTTCGGCCGGCGTCGGTCTCGGGAATCTTCAGTCGGTGCAGGGAGCGGCCGTCGTATCGAAGCAGGGAGGCCGAGTCGCCGGGTCCTCGGAACCACAGGTCGTTCGGGAGCAGCTTCCAATCGTCCGGAGTGGTCGTCGTCGATTCGATCAGCGTCGCAAGGGTGCGTCCGTCGAACCTGGAGATGCGATTGCCCGCGGCGATGAAGATGTTCCCCGCGTCGTCCTCCTGGAATCCCTCGATCGAGTCGCTGCCCAGGCCGTCCTTGGTCGTGTACCTCACAAGCGTCTTGCCGTCGTAGCGGTAGGCGCCGCGCTCATGGCTGCCGAACCAGTGGTCGCCGTTCTTCGCGCCGAAGACATGCCAGATGGCCTTGTCGAGCTCGGTCACGGTCTCGCCCCTGGCGACCGCGGCGCTCGTGCCGACCGCGCTCGGCGCCACTCCGGCCGGCGGGCTCTCGACTTGACCGACGGTGCATGCCGAGAGCGCGGCAACGAGGAAAGGGTGCATCAATGCGCAAGGGCAACGGACGGTCACGAGCCGCAATGACGACGACATGACAAGCCTCCAGTCGTGAGACGGGCCTCCGACGATGCTTCTCCTACCGGCGGCCGCTCCATCCTGCGTGACACGCTCGTCACGCGTCGGGACCGCGACGCGAAGCCGAGCCGTGGGTCGACGCGGGCAGGAGCGTCGGAGCCGACGCGAGGTTCAGGGAGTCTGCGTGACGCGGACGGCCGCCGCCTCCGCCGGTGGCGGCGTCGCCACGAGTCCGCCCGATTGCTGCTCGCCGGCAACCGCCGCCGCTTCGACGAGCGCGTTCGCCGCGATCGGCAGGATCATCACGCCGAGACCGCACGCCACCGCGGCCACCTTGGGCCAGATGCTCGGAACGCTCACCACGCCCTCGGCGCGTCGATCCGCGACGCCCACGATCGGCAGGCCCGCAAGCCGCAGGTAGTAGAAGGCGCTGATGGCGCTGTTGATCGCGGCGATCACCACGAGCAGCGTCTGACCGTCGTTGATGCCGGCCACGAAGAGATCGATCTTGCCCCAGAATCCGAGCAGCGGCGGCAGTCCCACGAGACTGCCGGCGCCGGCCGCGAGCATGGCGCTGATGAGCGGATGCCGTGCACGCAATCCCGAGAGATCGTCGAACGAATCCACCTCGTCGCCGTTCTTGCGCTCGATCGCGGCGAGCGCCGCGAACACCGCCGTGTTCATCACGCCGTAGCAGAGCAGGTAGAAGACGAGCGCGTCGAAGCCGCCCAGGTGCGGCCCCGCGAGCAGGCCGATCAGCATGTACCCCGAGTGCGCGATCGAGCTGTACGCGAGCATGCGCTTGATGCTGCGCTGGAGCAGCGCGCCGATGTTGCCGAGCGTCATCGTCATCACCGCGAGCATCCACAGGAGCGACGAGATCGGCAGCGGCAGTCCGCTCGGAAGGGCATCGGTCGGAGTGCTCGGTCGATGTCCCTCCCAACCCACCGTGGAGAGGATCACCATGAGCGCCGTGAATCCCGCGATCTTCGGCACGAAGCTCAGGAACGCGGTGACATGCACCGCCGCGCCTTCGTAGACGTCGGGCGCGTAGAAGTGCATGGGCACGGCGGTGATCTTGAACGCGAGGCCCAGGACAACGAGCCCCACGCCCACGAGCGC
>VGXK01000133.1 GCA_016873355.1 Phycisphaerae bacterium
CAGACCTGGAAGGACCAGGAGCAGGCCAAGTTCGCCGAGGAGTTCGACGCCACCATGAAGGTGCTTCAGCGCTTCGTGAAGGCCGCGGAAGTGCACGCGCCGTTCCTCATGCGGAAGGCCGATCGCATCGAGGCGTACCTCCAGCAGCGCTGAACGATGTCCGACGCCGCCAAGGTCACGAGTCTCGACGACCTGGCGAGATTCCGCGCCGCCGTGATCAAGGCGCTCGACGAGCTTCGCCTCTCGATCTCGGAAGCGGAGTCGGAAGTGGGCCGCGTGCGCGGCTGGGTGGAGCGCGACCAGAGCCTCTACTGGCAGACGCAGCATCGCAAGGCGCAGGAGCATGTGGCCACCTGCAAGAGCGCCCTCTTCCGCAAGCAGATGGTCACGAGCAGCAAGGACCAGAAGCCCTCCGTCGTCGACGAGAAGAAGGCGCTCGAGCGCGCACACGCGCGCCTGGCGCTCTGCGAGCAGAAGCGCGCCGCGGTCAAGAAGTGGTCGATCCAGATCACGCGCGAGGAGATCCTCTTCAAGGCGGGACTCGCGCCGCTCTCGGCGCTCGTGGATCGCGAGCTTCCGCACGCGGTGACGCTGCTGGCGAGGATGCTCGAGCACCTCGACGCGTACATGAAGCTCAAGGTGCCCGACCTCTCGAAGCTCTACGACGGCGGCGCCGACGCGGCGGTGGCCGACATGCGGCGGCGCGGCGACTCGATTCGCGCCATGCTCGGCACCGCGGCGGCCGGCGACGCCGGCGCGGAGCGGGACGGCGCCGCGCCCGAGGGAGGCGGCGAATCGCCGCAGGGCGGCGCGAGCGGATCGCAGGCCGAGCCGTCGGAGGCGGATCGATGAGCGTCGCCGGCGCCCGCATGCGGATGGATCTCGCGCTGAAGGACCTGCACCTCAAGTGGGCGCACGTGTCCCAATCCTGGAACGACCCGGTGAGCCGCGCCTTCGAGAGCAACTACCTCGACGCGCTCGACCAGGGCGCTCGCCTCGCGGCGGGCGCGCTCGACAAGATGCGCGACTCCATTGCCCGCGCCAAGCGCGAGTGCGGCGAAGGATGAATCCCCCTTCGCCGGCGCCCTCGCACGATCGTGGGCACACGGCCCCTTGCTACGATCCGTCCGTGGAGCGCGAGGGCACGGACGAACTCGAGCGCGACGCGATCGATCACGAGCGGCGGCTTCTGGCGGAGCTCGTCGCGGGCAGCGCCGCACGAGCGGCCGCGCTCAGGCACGCGTCCGAGTTCGAGGCGTCGGAGCGCAAACGGAACGAACTGGCGCACACGGAACGCATGGCCGAGATCGCCGCGGAGCGCGAGCGCCGCACGAGCGAGGCGATCGCCACGCGCGACCGGGTGGTGGCCGAGACGGAGGCCACCTTCGCCTCGGAGATGATGCGCCTGGCGCGGAAGCGCGAGATGGCGGTGGCGCAGGCTCGCGCGAAGGCGGAGGAGGCGCGACAGGCGGCGCAGCGCGCGCACGACGAGGCGATCTGGCTCGCCGAGAGCGTCTACGAGGGCGCCGAAGGCAAGCCCCGCGCCGACTACGAGAAGCTGCGCGAGGAGATCACCACGCAGAAGGCGGAGCTCGAAGCGGTCGAGCAGCAGGCGGCCGTGCTCGTGCGCCGCTATCGGCAGCGCGTGCCCTCCCGCGCGGGCGCGGACGAGGCGCTGCGGTCCGAGGCCGCCGCGAATCCGCCGCTCACGATGACCACCTCCACGGCGATCGTTCGAAGCCAGCTCGCGGAACTGCGCGGATTGAAGATCCCCGGCCTCTTCCGCGGGCCGATCCTGCTCGTGCCGTGGATGCTCGTCACCGGGGCGTCGCTCGTCGCGGCCGGCCTGCTGAGCAGTTGGAGCGACGCGCTGCTGCTCGCCGCCACGGCGGTCGGCGTCACGCTGCTGCTTGCGGCCGTGGTCGTGGCGCTCTGGTTCGCGGCGCGGCGGCAGGTGCTGAACGCATGGGCGCCGCTTTCGCGCGCGGTGTCGGCGTTCGCGGCGGCGGCGGAGGCGGAGATCGAGCGAGCGGCGGGCGAGCGAGCCGACAAGGAGCGGCAGCTCGTCGCCACGCGCGACGAGGAGACGGCGAAGGCGCGGGCGGCGCTCGCACCGAGACTCAGCGAAGTTTCGTCGATCGAGGTGCAGGCGCTCACGCAGATCGAGGAGCAGATTCCGGGGCGTCGACGAAAGATCTCCGAGACGCGCGAGCACGCCGTGTCGACGGCGAAGAAGCGGGCGGAGGAGGAGCTCGCCAAGGCCGTCGCCGATCACGATTCGCAGAAGAGCGCCGAGCTTGCGCGAGTCGCCGCGCGCCGTGCGGAGATCGCCGCGAGCGTGGAGCGCTCGCGCGCCGACGCCGTCCGCGCCTGGCGCGAGCTCCAGCAGCGATCGCTCGAGACCGTGCGAGCGCTCGAGCGCGCGGATCACGCGAGATCGCCCCGCTGGGACGACGATCGCTGGAAGCGTTGGGAGCCGCCGCGCACCTTCGCGCCGGCCGCGCGCATCGGTTCGATCGCGATCGATCTCGCGTCGATTCCCGAGGCGCTGCCGAAGGAACCCGAGCTTGCGTGGCCGCTCGACGGCGCGTCGTCGCGCTTTCTGCTGCCGGTGACGCTTTCGCTTCCCGACCGCTCGTCGCTGCTCGTCGAGTGCGGCCCCGAGGCGAGGGATCAGGCGATCGGCACGCTCCAGGCGGCGATGATGCGCCTGCTCACGGGACTGCCTCCCGGAAAGGCGCATCTCGTGGTGCTCGATCCGGTCGGACTCGGGCAGAGCTTCGCGGGCTTCATGCATCTTGCCGACGCGAGCGCGAAGCTCGTCGGCGATCGCATCTGGACGGAATCGCGGCACATCGAGCAGCGACTCTCGGATCTCACCGAGCACATGGAGACGGTGATCCAGAAGTACCTGCGCGACGAGTTCCCCACGATCCAGCATTACAACGAGCAGGCGGGCGAACTCGCGGAGCCGTATCGCTTCCTGGTCGTGGCCGACTATCCGGCCAATTTCAGCGAGGTGGCGGCGAATCGCCTGAACAGCATCGTGGGGTCGGGCGCTCGCTGCGGCGTCTTCACGCTCATTCTGCGGGACGTGCGCCGCGAGCTGCCGCCGACCGCCGACCTGGCGCTGCTTCGGCGAGATCCCGTGCGCATCGAGTGGCGCAAGGATCGGCTCGTGCTCGCGGAGGCGGAACTCGACGCCCTGCCGATCGAGCTCGATCCGGCGCCGCCGGCCGAACTCGTCATCGGCACGATGCGCACCGTCGGCGAGGCGGCGGTCGACGCCGGCCGCGTCGAAGTTCCCTTTGCCGTGATCGCGCCGAAGACGGAGAAGCTCTGGAGCGAGTCGAGCGCGGGGATCCTGCGCGTGCCGCTCGGACGCACCGGCGCCACCAAGCTGCAGTCGCTCGTGCTCGGCGAAGGCACGAAGCAGCACGTGCTCATCGCGGGCAAGACCGGCTCCGGAAAGTCGACGCTTCTGCACGCGCTCATCACGAACACGGCGCTCTGGTACGGGCCGGATGAGGTCGAGATGTTCCTCGTCGACTTCAAGAAGGGCGTCGAGTTCAAGACCTACGCGGAACACTCGCTGCCGCACGCCCGCGCGATCGCCATCGAGAGCGACCGCGAGTTCGGACTGAGCGTGCTCCAGGGGCTCGACGGCGAGCTCAAGCGGCGCGGCGATCTCTATCGCGAGCTGGGCGTGCAGGACCTGAAGGGCTTCCGCGCCGCGCGTCCCAAGGAGCCGATGCCGCGCGTGCTGCTCATCGTCGACGAGTTCCAGGAGCTCTTCATCGAGGACGACAAGGTGGCGCAGGACGCGTCGCTCCTGCTCGATCGACTCGTGCGACAGGGCCGTGCGTTCGGCATGCACGTGATCCTCGGCAGCCAGACCCTCGGCGGCGCGTACTCGCTGCCGCGCACCACGATGGGCCAGATGGCGGTCCGCATCGCGCTCCAATGCAACGAGGCGGACGCGCAGCTCATTCTTTCCGACGACAACACCGCCGCGAGGTTGCTCGGGCGCCCCGGCGAGGCGATCTACAACGACGCCGGCGGACTCGTGCAGGGCAACTCGCCGTTCCAGATCGTCTGGCTCTCCGACAAGATCCGCGACGAGTGGCTCGAACGCTGCACGAAGGCGATCGCCGCCGCACCGAAGCGGCGCACGACGACGGCGCCGCCGATCGTCTTCGAAGGCAACGTGCCCGCCGACATCGCGGACAATCCGCTGCTCGCCGATGCGCTGGCGGCGAAGTCGTGGCCCGCGGCAAGCGCGTCGGTCGCGGCGCCGCGGGCCTGGCTCGGCGAGCCGATCAGCATCAAGGAGCCGAGCGCCGCGCTGTTCCGCCGGCAGAACGGCGCGAATGTCGTCGCCGTCGGTCAGCAGGACGACGCGGCGGCGGCGGTCATGAGCGCGGCGCTGATTTCGCTGGCGGCGCAATGCTCGCCGGAGCGCTCGAAGATCGTGCTGCTCGACGGACTTCCCGCCGACGATCCGTTCGCGGGATCGCTCGCCAGGATCGCGAAGCGCCTGCCGCACTCGGTCGATGCGCCTGCCTATCGCGAAGCGGACGATGCGATTCGGCGCGTGGCGGAGGAAGTCGGCGCGCGAACGTCCGCAACCGGCGCGGAGCCGCCGCCGACCTTCCTGCTGATCCACGCCCTGCATCGCTTCCGCAGCCTGCGGCGCGAGGAGGACTACGGCTTCTCGTCGGGCGACGCGCCGGCCACTCCCGCCGCGCTCTTCGCCGCCATCCTGCGCGACGGCCCCGCCGTCGGCGTGCACGTGATCACCTGGGTCGACACGCTCGCGAGTCTCCATCGCGTCGTCGACCGCGCGTCGCTGCGCGAATTCGACCAGCGCGTGCTCTTCCAGTTGAGCGCCACGGATTCGAGCACGCTCATCGACTCCCCCGCCGCCACGCGCCTGGGCGCCAACCGCGCGCTGCTCTACAGCGAGGAGCAGGGAACGCTCGAGAAGTTCCGCCCCTACCGCATGCCGTCGGACGAGTGGCTCACCGCGTTCGAGCGCACGCTGCGCGCGCGAGTGGGCAAGCCCGCCGCCGCCCCGAAGCGCTGACAGCGCGTGAATCGTGGTGATGGACCCGCCACCCGATCAACTCGAAGCGGTGAATGCGAATCGTCGTCGCTCCTTCGCGACGACCGCGCTCGTTCTCGCGCGGCTCTGCCTCGTCTCACGCGCGATCGTGGCGAGTGCCCTGCGTGCCCCTCATCGAAGGCCGTTGTTCCACGGGCCTTCGCTTCGACCCGCGCTTCAGGCTCGACCTCTCAACGCTGACGCCGCCCGACGACGCGTTCAGCTTCCGGGGGTCGGCTTGCCGCAGTCGAAGGAGACGGGCACCAGGCAGAGGAATCGCATCGGCAAGGCGCCGCGGTTGCGGAACTGGTGCATGCGATTCGCCTCGATGAGCAGCACGCTTCCGGCGCCGACCTTCTGCACCTCGTCGCCGTACTGCACTTCCGCTTCGCCTTCGAGAATCACCACTTCGTGCTCGTAGTCGTGCCGGTGATGCGGCGTGTGACCGCCCGGCTCGACCACGAAATGCCGCAGCGCAAAGTTCGGCGCGCCGTCGGCGCGGCCGACCATGATCTCCATGCGCACGCGGTCGGCGCCCTCCATCGAAATCGGCTTCGCGCGATCGGGATCGATTCGTCGAACGAGCATGCCGTGAGTCTACGGACGCACGGTCGGATCGACCGAGCACACGCCGTCGAGCCCTTCGGCGTCCTCGCGGGAGTCGGCATCGAAGAGACCGTCGCGGAAGCCGAGATGGAGCGTGGCCTCGCCGCGCTCGAAGCGCTCGAGCCAGTCGCCGACCGCGGCTCGGCGCCAGTCGCCGCGATCGAAGAGCTCCCGAGCTTCGCCGTCGCCGTCCTTGGACTCCTCGGCCGCTCCGTCGCCCTCGCGCCGGCGCCGTCGCTCGATCCGCGACGCGCACCACTCGGTGAAATCGGCGCGGCTCACGATGAGATTCGGCGCGAGGCCCATGGCCAGGCACTTGGCCTGCATGACGAGCCAGAGCGAATCGATCTCCGCGCGCACCGTCGCGTCGTCGAGAAGACGCGAACGACCGTCCCGCTGCGGCGGCAGCGCGCGCGACGCCTCGAGACGCTTCAGGATTTCGTCGCCGTAT
>VGXK01000134.1 GCA_016873355.1 Phycisphaerae bacterium
CGGTCCGCTGCCTCGGCTTGTTCGGAAACGATTGATTTCAAGGCCGCAGCCTTTCGTCTTCGCCACCAACGCTTCACTCCCAATTCGCCGCAGCTCAAGACCAGGCCGAACGACCAGTTGACCAGGAAGACAGGCACCATACGACCGTAGATGCCTGGAATACCAATCGCATGACACAATCCGTCAACGACCGCGACTGGAGCGAGGATGAGCGAGGTCGGGGCGCGAAGTGCGCGGGGCAAGCTCTCATGGACAAAGTAAAAGCCAGTAAGAGCGACTCCAAGCGTGACCGACATCAGGAGCAGAAGATGCAGCGTTCGCGCGTTCATGATCTCCTAGGTACCAGTTGTAACACGCCACCGTCCGCCCAACGTGGAGCTCAGCCGCGAGGGCCGCGACGCGCGGTCCCGCCGCTCTGACTTCTCCGAGGCCGAGCGTACTGGGCGACGAAGAGTCGGTCCACGGTGGACCGCTCGCCGTCGCGACGGCGCCGCCCGCGCTGCACTGAGCCTTGGAATGCCAGAAATGGCGCGCCGCGTGGTGCGGCCCGAGCCGGCTGAAGTGCATTGCTAGGAGTGCCGCCGACAGAACGCAACGGAACGGACACTCGGCGTCCAGACTCGATGACGCCAGCGCCTTCCACCCTCATGAACAGGATTGAGGACGAGCGATTGAGCGAAGTGCGAGGTACCAGGCGAACGCGTGCCGGCGCGAAGTGTGCGCTCATGCCAACCGGCTACGACGAGCGCGCCGGCGAGCGGCGCTTGACAGCGGCCGACCGGAGCGGCAGCGAAGGGAAAGCCGCTGTCAAGCGGCCGACTCCACCGGCTTGTTGGGCATCACTCGGAATGCTCTCCGGAAAGCATACGGATGGCTCGCTGGTACTTTTCCAGCCGCTTGTAGTCCTTGTCAGTAGGATTCGCTATGCGAGAGATGTCGCTGTTGTCGGTAAGATCCGCGAGTTTGACCTTAGCACCAATGATGTTGCGGGACGCCCGAAGGACGAAGTCCTCATATACCTCGCCGTCCAGCTTGGTCACTGACCTTAATGCTTCGATGACAACGCTAGAGAATCCTTCGTTCGTAAGAGCTTCGAACGTCCACGGGCTATCTTCCACTACGTCATGAAGCACACCCACGATTCTTTCGTCAACCGAACTTAGGCTCATCATGACTCGTATCGGGTGAAGTATGTATGGTGCACCAGCTTTATCCGTCTGGCCTTGATGCGCCTTGGCAGCGATAACGATCGCTCGCTCGAGTGTGGCCATGCGTCAACTCCTTATAGATGCCCAACAATGAGCTCAGCTGCAAGGGCCCGTCGCGGGACCCGCAACTGCTGAGATCTGACCGCTGACAAGTGGCAGCATATTCCTAGCGTCATGGGGCCCTTGTCACCTGTAGCGCCTTGTTAGGAGCCGCTCGAGGAATGGCACTTCCGTTGAGCCCGAGTAACAACTGCGCGGCACCGACGTCGCGACGTGAGAGACTGCAGCGAGGTGCGACTCCTACGCGCAGCCTTCGAGAGCGCCCAGTGGACGATTGCGACCGCGTCCGCGTGCTCGCGAGAGCTGTAGCCAGTCAGCAACGCGCGCGCCCCGCCTTCGAATAGCCGCCTCGCCAGATAGGGCGCGAGCGTGCGCAACAGTGGTCCGTCCTCGTCTAGCAAAAGGAACGAGCGAAAGGTCACCTGCGAGGCGCGCTTTCCCGCCTGAGCGCGTTTGATTGGCGCCACCCCGACCCAAGTCAGCTTGCCCGCGATTCCCTCCCGTCGCGGAGAAGTGCTGACTCCGCCGACTCCGATTACCGCGTCGAACTGATAGTCACGAACTGACCCCATGCAGTCGAAGATCCCGAATCGGCCGCGCCGATCGGGATCGCCGACGTGTGTGCGCTTATACGTAAGAATACGCATGAAAGCTGTGAGCATGCAACTAACGTCCTGCGTTTGAGCTGCAAAGCGCGGCCCGTGATCTTAGCCCTAAGCTACCCGCCGGGCCGCGCTTTGGCAGCTCCAAACGCCGATTAGACCGCACCTCTTGGGATCTCAAGGGCTTGCACGCGCTGCAGTAGCTGTTCTGGTAGAGAATCAAAGTTCTCAGCGATCGCGGGAGCGGCAATCGCGTCGTGCAGAAGCCCACCGATGTCCCCGAGGACATCGGTCCAGGGCTCGGGAAGGTGCTCCCAACTCGCCGGCCAATCATGGTGCGTGAAGAAGAAGCGATCCGTCTCGACACAATTCGCGTGGGTACGGCCGTCCTTGCCGCAGAGGAAGGTGAGGAGGTCCCCCAGAGCGCCCTTCAGAGCCGGGAGGTTGGGGGGCTGTCGGATCAGCTCGTCGTAGACGGCGCGAAGCAATGTGCCCAGCAGCGGGCTCACTCGCTCCCCATCGTGTCCCGCATGAACAGGTGGATACATGGCAATCGGGAAGTGCGGTCTAACCATTGAGTGGGACGGTCGTGTGAAGAACAAGGGGCGGCAATGGAGTCGACCTCTTGTGGTTGGATCGGTCGTGTGAATACCGCGCCACGCGTTGCCATTGCCGTTCGAATGCGCAGTGGCGCATCTTCGTCGCCGGAATTGCGCGGGCCAGTGTATCGCCGGATGGTGTCGCAAATGCGAGACGCCGGAGTCCGAACGCCATCGCGCTCGAACGCGACCGCCACCGCGTCACGGGACTGCACGCGACCTCCGCGATCGCACGCAATCGCACGCGACCGCCGCGATTGCCACGACCACCGCGACCGCCCGCAGCGGCCGCGACCGTGCCCGAGCGCACCATGCGTGGCTTCCGGATACGGTTCGTCCTGGTGAGCCGCGTGTCGGAGATGTCCACATCAATGTCGGGAGAGCAGACCGAGACCGCGCCGCGCTCCGAATCGACCGAGGTCTGTACCGGCTGCGGATTCGCGCTGCGAGGTCCCGAGCGCGTGTCGAAGTGTCCGAAGTGCGGGGCGGTCTGGCCGAGCCGTCCGCGTCCGAAACGGCTCCTCGCCACCAGCGTGCTCGCGATTCTCTGGGGGACCACGCCACCGCTCTGGGGCTTCGTTCTGCTCGCGTACCTCGGCCCCATTTCGGAGTGGCTTCGCGCCGATCCCGTGATCGGCGTGCTCACCTTCGCCACGGTCTTCATTCTCGCGGCCGGATCGGGGCTGCTGCCCACCTACTCGCAGGCAATCCTCGGCGGCTGGGCGTTCGGCTTCGCGTGGGGGTTTGCCGCGTCGATCGTGGGCTTCGTCGGCGGCGCATTCGTGGGTTGGTGCATTGCCCGGCTGGTGGCCGGACACGGCATCGAGAACTGGCTCGACTCGAAACCGAAGGCCCGCATCGTGCGCGAGGCGCTCGTCGAACAAGGCTTCTGGAAGAGCCTGATGGTGGTGACGCTGCTGCGCCTGCCGCCGAATTCGCCGTTTGCGCTCTCGAACCTGGCGATGACGGCAAGCGGTGTTCACATCGCGCCGTTCCTGCTCGGCACCGCCATCGGCATGATGCCGAGAACGGCCGTGGCCTGCTGGATGGCCGCCCACGGCGCGGCGGAGGCACAGGATCTTCAATCGCTGGTCGAGGAGAAGGGCTGGGGAATGGCGCTCATCGGACTGGCCATCCTCGTCGTCTCGTTCGGCATCATCGGTGCGATCGGCAAAGCGGCACTGCGTCGCGCAATGCGTAGCGGGCGGCTTCCCGAGGAGCCGGCGCGAAGCTCCGACCACGACGGCGATTGAGTGGCGCGATCGATCGATCGATCGTTCACGGCGAACGATCGCCTCGGCGGGGCGCCTCCATCGACCGCCGAGCGGGAAACGATCGCGTCAGCGACGCGCACGATCTCGCTACGATTCGCGACCCAATGTCCGACGCAACGGCAACCGCGACCATGACCGCACGGAAATCCAGTCGATCGAGAAGCAGCTCGCGCACTCGCGGAACGAAGGAAAGCGCCGCCCGCGGCCCCGCGTCGGATGCCGAGTCGAGCGCCGAGCCGGGCGGCAAGCCGGCCGCCAGGAACAAGCGCCGATCGCGCCGCCGCCGCAGCGAGCGCAAGCCTCGCCGCGGCTGGCGAAACGCGTCGAACTCAGATCCGCGCGAGCTCTACGAGCTGGCGGTGCAGTCGCCCGAACTCGAGGCCACCTTCATCGACCGCGTCTTCCGCAAGATCCGAAACCGCACGCCGCGCACGATGCGCGAGGACTTCGCCGCCAGTTTCGCGCTGGCCGGCGAGTGGGTGCGCCGTCGCCCTCGCAACACCGTCGTCGCGATCGATCTCGACCCCGAAGTGCTCGCCTGGGGTCAGCGCCACCGCGCCAACGAGCGAAGCGCCGAGGAACTCTCGCGCATTCGCCTGGTGCAGTCGGATGTGTCCCGGTTCCGCGGCCCGCGCGTCGATGTCGTGGCCGCATTCAACTTCAGCTACTTCGTCTTCAAGACGCCGGCGCAGTTGCGGCGCTACTTCGAGAACGCGCGACGCTCGCTGGTGCGCGACGGCCTCTTCGTGATCGACGCCTACGGCGGCTACGAGAGCTGGTCCGTCATGGACGAGGAGCGAAATCTCGACGGCTTTACCTACGTGTGGGATCAGGCGATGGTCAATCCCATTTCCAACGAGGTGCTCAACCACATTCACTTCCGCTTCCCGGATGGCAGCGAGATCAAACGCGCATTCACCTACGACTGGCGCCTCTGGACCCTCGCGGAGATCCGCGAGGCGCTCGCGGCCGCGGGATTCCGGCGCAGCACCGTTTACTGGGAGGGTACGGAGCGCAAGACCGGCGGCGGCAACGGCGTCTTCAGGCCCAGCGATCGCGGCGAGCCGTGCGCGGGGTGGATTGCGTACATCGTGGCCGAGCGCTGAGCGCCCGTTCAATTGCTTCGAGTCGATGCGAGTTCGCATGGTCGCCGCTCGACCCGGCGAACGCGTCTTCGCCCATATCATCCGTCGCATGGTCCGGCCCACGCTGCTTGCCTCGGAGGTCACCGCCGCGCACGCCCGCGTGGCGGCGCGGCTCTCGGATGAGCTCGAGCAGGTCGAACGGATCTTCGACGAGCAGCTCGTCTCGGATCTTCCGGAGGTGAACGAGCTCTGCCGGCACATCGAGCGCTATCGCGGAAAGATGCTGCGCCCGTCGCTCATGCTGCTCTCGGGCATGGCCGTGCGCGGCGAGGGCATCCACGACGCCGTGACGGAGCGGCATCGCATGATCGGCGCGGTCGTCGAAATGATCCACATGGCCACGCTCGTGCACGACGACGTGCTCGACGAGGCGGACATCCGCCGCCAGGGCCGCACCGTGAACAGCCTGCGCGGCAACGAGACGGCGGTCATTCTCGGCGACTACCTCATCTCGAACGCGTTCCACCTCTGCTCGCGCGCGGGGGAACCCTGGATCAACCTCGAGCTCGGCGAGGTGACGAACACGCTCTGCGAAGGCGAGCTCGTGCAGCTCTCGCATCGCGACGATCTCTCGCTCGACGAGGGGCGCTACTTCGAGATCGTGCGCCGCAAGACCGCGTCGCTCGTGGCCGCCTGCTGCCGAATCGGCGCGCGACTCGCCGGCGCGAACGAAGCGCTCTCGCGCGAGATGGGCGACTTCGGCCAGGATGTGGGCGTGGCCTTCCAGATCCAGGACGACCTGCTCGATCTCGAGGGTCGTCCGGATGTGGTGGGCAAGAGCCTCGGCATCGATCTGGCGAAGGGAAAGCTCACGCTGCCGGTGATCCTGCACCTGGGTTCGGCGAACGCGGAACCACGGCGCCGCGAAGCGGCGCTCTCGCTGGTGCGCGGCCGGGACGTGGCGGGATTGCTTGCCGCGATGCGCGGAAGCGGGGCGCTCGAGCGTGCCCGCGAGCGCGCGATGGATCTCGTGGCGCGGGCGAGGGCGCGACTCTCGCTGCTGCCGCCGGGACCGGCCCGCGAATTCCTGGCGGAAGCGGCCGCCAGCGTCGTTCGACGCGAGTCGTAAAGCGAGATCGAACGCCATCGCGAGCGCACGCGCCGCGTCGCTCATCGACGCGCGCGACGATCGTTTAGAGCGGTGACGACTCAGGCGTAGCGAGCTGGCGTTGGCGAGACGAGTGTGGCAAGGAGGGCGAAGCAGGCGGATCTTGAGGATCCGCCGATGGAGCCCGACGATGCCACACGAAGTCGCAGCC
>VGXK01000135.1 GCA_016873355.1 Phycisphaerae bacterium
GGTCGCGCGGCGGCATCGACGCGATCGACGCCACGAACTCCTCCCACGGCGCGGGATCGTCGTTCTGGAGCAGCAGCAGCGCCGCAAGCGCCTTGAGCTCGGTCACCTCCGAGTCTCGCACGCCGTCGAGCGCGCTCGGCTGCCACGGCTGCTTCTGGCGCACGAGCGTGGCCACGAGGAACAGCCGATCGTCCGGCTTCAGCCGATCCGGCCAGAGCAGGATCTGGTTGATCTCGGGCGCCTTGAGCAGGTTGCGGCCGATGAGCGTCTTCAGCACCTCGGAGCGGAATCCGTCGACCTCGATCTGCCGCAGGATGAAGGGGTCGACGGTGCCGGCGGGATCGAGCAGACCCAGGCCCACGATCGCGTCCGCCTGCATGACGGGCCGATCCTTGCGCTGCGCGAGGTCCTGGAGCAGCGGCCGGAGCTCCGGATCCCTCAGCTCGATGAGGGCCAGCATCGACGGGTTCCGCGCGCCGCCCGGGGGCAGGCGCGTGGCCTCGCGGAGCGCGCGAACGCTCGCGTCGAAGGGATCCGGGCGCGAATACCGATCCTGCGCGGTGGCCGCGCTGGCGCCGAGCAGCGACAGCACGACGGCGGCGGCTCGAATCATCATCTCGCCATCGTACCGTCGGGCGCGCGGAGCAGTCCGTGGCGAAGCTGATCGACGAGCTCGCGCAGCGAGATCGGCCCCCCCGGAAGGTCCGGCACGCTTTCGTCGCGCTCGAGCTGTCGCCGCACGCGGCGATCGGCGCCGAGCGCCGAGGAGTGCCCCTCGCGGCCGAAGAACTGCCGGGCGATCTCGGGGTAGCTGAGCGTCGTGAGCTCGCGGATGAGGTGCACCGCGAGTCCGCGCGCCAGCACCACGCGCCGATGGCGACTGCCGTCGGTGAGCTGCCCGGGATCGACGCCCGTGCGGCGGCTCACCTGCGCCACGATCTCCTCCGGGCGCAGCGGGCCGTTCGCGCGGAGCGTGCGCTCCTCGCGCAAGGCGCGGGCGGCAAGGGCCGCGGAGATCGCCGCCTCGGCGGCGCCCTCGACGAGCGCATGCGCCGCGATCCGCGCCATCGCGCCTTCGATCTCGCGCACGCTTCCCACGCAGGTGCCGGCGATCGCGTCGGCCGCCTCGGGCGTGAGCCGCATGCCGCGCCGCTCGGCGAGCCGCACGGCGATCGCGGTGCGCGTGGCACGGTCCGGCGCGTCGACGCGAACGACCGCGCCCGCCATGAAGCGGCTCAGGAGCGCCTCGCTCACGCGCCGGATCTGGCGCGGATGCTCGTCGGAGGCGAGCACCACGCGGCCCACGCGGTCGATCGCGTCGAGCGTGTGCAGGAACTCGTTCTGGGTGGCCACCTTGTTCGCGATGAAGTGCACGTCGTCGATGCAGAGCAGGTCGACGCGGCGCATGCGGGCGCGGAACGCATCGAGCGTGCCGTTGCGCACGGAACTCACGTACTCGTTCGTGAACTGCTCGCCGGTCGTGTAGCGGATGCGCTCGCGCGGGAAGCGCTCGCGACGGCGCTGGCAGATGCCCTGGAGCAGATGCGTCTTGCCGAGACCGACGCCTCCGTGCAGGAAGAGATTGTGGATCTCCGGGGGCGCCGACTCGCCGACGCGGCGCGACGCGTCGAACGCGACGCGGTTGCCGTCGCCGACGACGAAGTCCTCGAGCTTCCGCCACTCGGTCCGACGGGCCGGCGCGGCATCCATGACCGCGCCGGCATCCGTCGGTGGCCGGGCCGCGGGCGTCGTGCCCGCAGCGTGCGAGAGCCGCGCCCGGACCCGTCGGGCGGCGATGTCGTCGTCGTACGTTCCCTTGCGATCCGGGAGCGGATCGCCGGAGACGCCGAGACGGACGCTCGCCTGCTCACCGAGGGCCGCTCGGGCGGCGGTCTCGAGTTCCTGCCGGAAGTTGCGACCGATCCAGTCCGCCACGAACTGCGTCGTGGCCTCGACCCGCACTTCCGACCCGTCCACGCGCATTCGGGCGCCGCCGTCGAACCAGAGGCGGTAGCGCTGCGAGCCGAGCGCCGTTCGCAATCGTCCGGCGATCTCGGCGACGGCGCCGTCGTCACTCGCACGCTCCGGATCGGCGCCGCGGTCGAACTGTCTGGGCATGCGGAATCTCCAGCGAGCGCGTCACCGCGCCGGCCGTGAATGGTCGTGAGAATCCCCGTCGACGACATTGCCCTCAGTGGCCGCACCACGCTCGACCAGCCAGGAATCGTCGGTCGTGTCCGCCCTCCCACTCCTTGCGGACAGGACCGGCGACCGGTCGACCCGCTCCTCCTTGAGCGGACGCGGAAGAATAATGCCTCGCGACGCTGCGCCAAGCGACGGCGGCGCGCGCGATCGCGTCGTCGACGTTCGCGCGGCGCGCGAACCTCGGTGAATGCAGGGCTTAGGCCGCGCAAAAAAACTTGATGTGCGGCGCACGCACCGAATGTCCGCACCATGTGGATGAACGATTGACGAGCGACGCGCCTTGACGTCGCGCGGCGGCGCCGCTAGCCGGCGAACGAGCCGCGCGCGCCGGAGATCGGCGCGACGAACGCCACGCGCCGCGCGGTGCGCCGGAATCCGGACGCACGGTACAGCCGCTGCGCCGGAGCGTTTTCCTCGTCCACCGCCAGCATGATCGCGCGATCGCCTCGCCGCGCCGCGATCTCGAGCGCGCACTCGAGCAGGGAGCGACCGAGCCCGCGCCCGCGCGCCGACGGCACGAGACCGAGGTAGACGAGTTCGCTTCCCGCGAGATTCGGCGAGGGATTCAGCAGCACCGCGCCGGCGGCGCGGCCGTCGAGCCGAAGAATCGTCCAGAGCGACGGGTCGAAGCGGCCGCCGCGGCGATGCCCTTCGAGAATGTCCTCCGGCGTGCGCAACCCCGACAATCCCGGGCAATCGAGCGTGTCCTCGTAGGTCGCGTCGAGCAGGGCGGAGAGTTCGGCGCGGGCCTCCGGCGTGTCCGTGAAGGTCTCGGTCGCCGCCTCCGCGGGAAGTGCGATCGGCTCTCCCGGCGCGTCGCGCACCGCGCGCGGCATCAGACGCTCCATGTAGTTGAGGGTGGCGAGCACGCGCATTCCCGCCGCGGACAGGGCGGTGGCCTCGAGCCGCTGCCGGGGTTCGAGCAGCGCCTGCACGAGCGCGAGTCGACTGCCGTCGCAATCGGCGAGCACGGCTCGAACCGTCTCGATTCCGGCACGCTCCTCGCGAGCGCCGCGCAGCGGACTCAGCGTGAGCATGGCCGTTCGGCCGTGCCCGGGAGAGAGCAGCGCCACCGCCTCCATGCGCTCCTCGTGGTCGAAGCAGGCCCAGAGGTCGTCGAGCGGGAGCTTCTCCTGCGCCGCAAAGCCGATGAATCGCTCCGCCTGTTCGCGCGTGCGACCGAGCAGCCTCGAGAGCGCGGCGAGCCGCTCCGGCGCGGTCACGCGACGAACGCGATCGGGCGACGGTGGCCCCGGAGGCGCCGTGTGTGCGAGCAGCGTCACGCTCGGGAAGGGTATCCGGCCGGGCCGCGGCGGCCGCTACACTGCCCGCTCCGATGCACCGGCACCCGTCTCTGCGGACCCTTCCGGTCCTGGCCCTCGTTTCGAGTTCGCTCGCACTCGCGGGCTCGTCGCATTCCCGCGGCGATGCGCCCGGAAGTGCGCAGGATTCCCAGTCGGCGCCTTCGGCGGAGCCGACTTCCGCCCCCGCGCCCGACACGGCGCCGGCTCCCGGGAGCTCGCCGACGCAGGAGCCGAGCGCGCCGTCGAGCGCGGCGCCGGCGACGACTTCGCCGCAGGTTCCCTCGATCGCGCCTCGGGCGCTCGCGCGGGCGCAGCGACAGTCACGCAAGGCGTGGCAGATGGACGTCACCGCCGGCCCCATGCGGCTGCACGTCGATCCCGACACCGGCACGCCCTACTGGTACTTCACCTACAAGGTGGTGAACAACACGGGCGACGATCAGCGCTTCGCGCCGAAACTCGAGCTCGTGGACGACGAGGGTCGCATCACGGTTTCGGGGCAGGGCGTGCCGAGCCAGATCACTCGAGATCTGCTGCGCCAGATGAACAACCCGCTGCTCGAGGATCAGAACACGATCCTGGGCGACATCCTCCAGGGCGAAGCGAACGCCAAGGAGGGACTCGTGGTCTTCCAGGTCACCAAGCTCGCCAGCAAGGAGCTCTTCCTCTACGTCTCGAACGTGTCGAACGAGCGCGAAGGCACGCGCGACGCCAACGGCGATCCCGCGGAACTGCGCCGGCACTTCATGGTGGCGTATCGAGTGCCGGGCGATGCGATGGCGCGGGGCAGCGATGCGCTCGAGCTCGTGGACGAGGCGAAGGAGCCGAATCCCCGCTGGATCTGGCGGTAACGCGAGCCCCACCCTCGATTGAGGCTCTTTCCGGGGTTCGCTATACTCGCCGCCCCTCCGCGGCGGGAGCCGATTCCGGCCTCCCGAGCGTCGCGGAACCTGAGGAGCAGATCGCCGTGGCACACAAGAAGGGACAGGGCTCGACCCAGAACGGACGCGACTCGAATCCGCAGTTCCGCGGCGTTCGTCTCTACGGCGGCCAGCACGCCAAGCCCGGCGCCATCATCCTCACGCAGTGCGGGACGAAGTTCCGCCCCGGCTTCATGGTGCGGCAGGGCAAGGACTACACGCTCATGGCCGAGGTGGCGGGCACGGTCCGCTTCCGAGGTCGAAACGTCGACGTGATCCCGTCCGATCCGTCGCTGCCGAGGCTCTCGCGCGATCGCGTGAAGTGAGCGCGGGGCGTCGCCGCGAGGCGCGTTCCGGCGCCGCGTCGCGCGATCCCGATTCGACCCGGTGATCGTGCCGCGCGGACCCACGCCGTGTTCATCGATCGCGCCATCATCAAGGTGAGGTCCGGCAAGGGGGGCGACGGCTGTTCGCACATGCGCCGCGAGAAGTACGTGCCCAAGGGCGGCCCCGACGGCGGCGACGGCGGTCGCGGCGGCGACGTGATCCTGGTGGGCGACTCGCATCTCGACACGCTCGTCGAGTTCCGCTACCGCATGCACTTCTTCGCCAAGGACGGCGAGCGCGGGCAGGGCAAGAGCTGGCACGGGCGCGACGGCGAATCGATCCGCGTGCCGCTGCCGCTCGGCTCGATCGTGCGGGATCGGGAATCGGGGGAAATGCTCGTCGATCTGACGGAGCCGGGACGGGAGTTCGTCGTGGCGCGCGGCGGTCGCGGCGGATTCGGCAACGAGCACTTCAAGAGTTCCACGAACCAGGCGCCGCTCGAGACGACCGCGGGCGAGGAGGCGCAGGAGCGCACGCTCGAGATCGAGCTCAAGCTCATCGCCGACGTGGGGCTCGTGGGCATGCCCAACGCGGGCAAGAGCACGCTGCTGCGGGCCGTGAGTCGCGCGAACGCGAAGGTCGGCGACTATCCGTTCACCACGATCTCGCCGCAGCTCGGAATCGCGGAGCTTCCCGGCGATCGGCGGCTCGTGGTGGCGGATCTTCCGGGATTGATCGAGGGCGCTGCAGAAGGCGCTGGACTCGGCCACGACTTCCTGCGTCACATCGAGCGCACGCGCGCGATCGTGCACCTGGTCGACGCGATGCCGCTCGACGGCGGCGATCCGGCGGAGCGGTACTTCGCCATTCGGCGCGAGCTCGAGGCGTTTTCGGCGGATCTCGCCCGCAAGCCCGAAGTGGTGGCGATCAACAAGATCGATCTCATTCCGGCGGCGGAGCGCGACGCTCGCGTGCGCGCGCTCGGCGCGGCGATGCGCCTCGCGACGAAGCCGATTGCGATCTCGGGCGCGACGGGGGACGGCGTGGCGGCGCTGCTGGAAGCCTGCTGGAAGGCGGCGCGGGTCGACGCGTGAATCGGCGCGTCGGCGACGCCCGCGTCGCGCGCGCGGAGTGTTTCGCGTCGGCTTGGGTGCCCCCGTTTCGCGGCGGCAGGGAACCCTGCGGCCGAATGTCTCGCTCGCGGCGCTCTCCGCTTGGCTCGTCCGAGCACTCGCTCAGCCATCGAGGCGACTTGTCCTAGGGGCGCTCTGCTCGCGGACATTCGACGCTCGCTGGCGCGAGCTCCGCATCCCAAACGCCGCGAAACGGGGCACCAGGCAAGC
>VGXK01000136.1 GCA_016873355.1 Phycisphaerae bacterium
CGCCCTCCGCGGCGCCGCGCTCGTTCGCGGAGTCGGCCGGTGTTTCGGCGGTACCGGCGCCCGGGGCGCCGCCGGTCGCGCCGCCCGCTCCGGATTCCGCGTCCGGCGCCGCCGACGCTCGATCTCGAAGCGGCTGCTCGCGATCGGCAAGCAGATCGTTCAGCGGCGTGACCGCGGCCGCGAGCACCACGCCCCGCGCCAGCGCCTTGCGCACGAGCGCGTCGGTCGAGGCTCGATCGACGCTGCTGACGAACTCGCTCACGTCGTCGATCGTGTACTCGGCGGTCACCTGGAGGTGGGCCAGATCGCCGTCGCCGGTGATGACGGAGCCGTCGATGCCCGGTCGGATCGGATTCGAGAGATCCGCGTTCTCGATCGCACGCTGCAGCGTTCCCGCGAGCTTCGGCCAGAACTCCTGCCGAAGCTGCGTCGAACGCTTCTGCTCGAAGACGACGAGCTCGCCGACCGGGTAAGGCCAGAAGGGCTCGAGTCCCGGCGCGAGCTGGGCGTCGGCGCCCTGGCCGTCGATCCGCCCGAAGACCGTGCGAACGCCGGTGTATCCCTCCTGAATCGTCTGGAAGCCGCTGAAGAGGAAAGTGACGAGCAGCCCCAGGATCGCGATCTGCAGCACGCGGTAGCTGAGCTTGAGCGCGTCGGCGAGACTCTGGTTGGCGGGATCCATCGCCTCGCGCAACGCGGCCTCGCCGCCGCCGGCGCCGGCCACCTGGAGGCGCACGCTCGCTTCGCGGCGCGGCTCGTCGCCTTCGACGACATCGTCGTCCCGATCGTCGGGAGCGGTGTTCAGCGGGTCGCGCGACATTTCAGGGAGACCCCGTTCCCGCGTTCACTCCGCCAGCGGACGCTCCACCCGCGCCGGCGCCGACGGCGCCGCGCGGCGAGCCTGCGCCCCCGGCGCCGCCGATCGGCTCTCCGCCGGCGTCCTGGCTCGGCAGCGGAATCCCGTTCGCATCGGTCGGCGCCCTCGGATTGAGCAGATGGAACGGCGCTCGGGACATGTCGGTCACGAAGGTGCTGCTGCCCGAGAGCGAGGTGCGCAGCGTGTCGAGCCACTTCAGGAAGATGGCGAGTTCCGCCTCGCTCTGCATCTGCTTGTAGTAGCGGGCCGCCTCGCGATCGCCGCGGGACTCGATCTCCGCGCCCCACACCTTCGCCAGGTTGCGGATGATGTCGGCCTGCGCCGCCGCCTGCGCCTGCAGCGAATCCGCCAGCGCGTTCGCCTGCGAGGTCTCGAATGCGGCGAGGTTCTCCTGCGAGGTGGCCATGCGGCGCTGCACCGCGGTGGTCGTCTTCGGCGGCAGCACCACCTGGTTGATTCCCACCTGCACCGGCAGCACGCCCGCCGGCGGCGCGCGACGCAGGTCGGCGAGCACCGCGGCCTCGGCGTCGGGCAGCTTGCTCTTGGGGCCGATCAGATCCGTGAACGCGAATCCGCCCACCTCGCGAAGCGACCCCTGGAGCAACGGCTCGAGGTTCTTCTTGGCATCCTCGAGCGACGGGAAGCTCGCGTTGAACCGGAGCGGCGCGTCGCCCTGCTGATCGATCCTCCAGAGCAGGAACGCCTGGATCATGATCTGCTGGCCGTCGCGCGTCATGAGCGTCTCGAGCGGGCTCTCGACGAGTTGCAGGCGCGTGTCGATCTTTGAAACCGAGTCGATGAAGAAGGGCGCCTTGAAGTGCAGGCCGGGCTCCTTCTCCACTTCGGGCGGCTTGCCGAGGCGCGTGCGGATCGCCAGCTCGTGGAAGTTCACGGTGTAGGTCGTGTTGAAGAGCACGAGCACCGTCACGATCACGATTCCTGAGATGAGTACGACGGGTCTGAACATGGTCGAACCTCGAATCACTTGCCGTCCGGGCGCTGGAGGTACTCGCGGACGTTCAGTCCCGGATCGGGACTCTGCATGTTGAACTGCATCTCCACCCGGGACGGATCGACGCCGAGCACGTACTTGACGCGCACGTTCGAGAGGATCTGGCCGATCACCTCCATCGTGCGCCGCTGCATGTAGAGCTCGGGCGCCGCGCGATAGGACTCCGCCTGCCCCAGGACCTCCTCGGCGGCGCGCCGCACTTCCATGTGCGCCTGCCAGCCCTTCGCTCGCGCCTGCATGAGCTCGCGCGACACCTGCGCGGGATTCGCGGTCAGCCGGCGCTCGAGCTCGATCCTCGCCTCGATCACCGCCGGATCCTGGTCGCCCTTCGATTCACGCAGCTTCTGGAAGGCCTGGATCGCCTCCACGAGCGACGCCGATTGCGACGCGTCTCCCACGAGCATCGCCATGGTGGTGCCGACCGCCCGATTCGCCTCCTCGAGCGTCTTCCGCGCGTTCTGCGTCTCGACCGAGATCGACTCGTACATCTCCGCGGCCTCGCCCGGCGGCTTGAGCACGGGCGCGATCACCGCGATCACTTCGACGCCGGTGCGGTCGCGATCGAACGCGGCCTGGATGCGCTCGCGCAGCGCCGAGCCGAGCGAGCCTCCCTGCGGGCTGAGCACCGCGTCGAGCGGCTGCGTGGAGAGGAACTGGCTCAGCTCGCGCATGGCGATCGCGCGGAGCGCGCGTTCGCGCATGTCGAGCTGGCCGCGGCGCATTCGCGTGTCGTTGCAGAAGTTCAGCCAGTCGAGCAGGCCCCCGTCCCGGATGCGGTAGGTCATGATCACGTCGGCGTCGATGAGCGCGAACTGCGCCTCGATGCCGTCGGCGGGCGGAGGAAGCGGCGCGGCCATGGAGGGCGGCACCGCCACCGTCGCCGCCCCGAGCGCCGCGGCCGCGGCGCTGCCCGCTCCGAGCTCTCGCCGCGCTTCCGTCGCCAATCTCGGCGCCGCCACGATGAACGGATGCCGATCCGGGTCCGGCGATTGCGGCGCAACCCAGCGATTGACCTTCTCCGGCCTCAGGGGCGTGGGACCGAGCGCGAGCGAGCGGACGAGACCCACGTTGACGACCTCGGCCGTCTCGAAGGGCCACGGCCACTTGAAGAGCAGCGTGCCCTGCTCGAGCTCGCCCACGATTCGCCCGCCGCGCAGGCGCACCGCCTGCTGGCCGGGCCCCACCACGACGACCGTCGAGAGCAGCACGAGCACCACGACGCCCAGCACCGCCAGCGCCGCGAAGCTTCGCAGCAGCAGCTGGTATCCCCAGGAGCTCGTGATGTCGAAGCCGAACTGGTAATTGATCGCCTCGTTGATGCTGCGGACGATGTTGTCCGGCGCCGCGAGCAGGCCGAGCACGCGCGAGTCGAACGCCGGGCGCGGATACTCGCCGGGGCGCCGCGGCCGGTAGAGGTTCAGGATGAAGTTGAGGACGATCTCGGACGCCGCCAGGATCATGAACCAGGCGATGCCCTGCGAGACGATTTCGAGCGCACGCGGCTGCTGGAAGACCTGGAGCACGATGCCGACCGCGAGCGCCAGCAGCACGAGGGCCGTGCCCACCATGAATCCGGCGCCGCCTCGCAGGCTCTGCCACGCCGTCTGCCGCGCCATGCCGGCGACGAAGCGCGAGAAGATGAAGGAGACGAGCGAGAGGCCCACGCAGATCGCCAGCTGCCAACCAAGCGAACCGCCGACGAGGAACTCCGCCGGGTCGTCGAACGTCGCATAGCGCTGAAGGGCCGCGATTCCCAGGCCCATGAGCAGGCCCGCCGCGATCAGGCTCGCGGCGGGAACCAGGTAGGAGTGCACGAGCCCGAGCCGCCGCGCCGCGGCGTCGCTCGCCACCGTCTCCTGCTCGAAGACGCCCCTGCCCTCGACTCGCGCCGCCTCGATCTCGCTTCGCTCGAGCGCCTCGAGCCGCTCGAGCTTGTGCTGATGGAAGACGACGATCAGGGCCGCCCAGACCACGATGCCGGGAAGCACGTAGAGCGCGGCGGCTCCCATGGCCATGTCCTCGAGCACCTGCCCGAGGACAAGCAGCACGATTCCGACGGCAAGCTGGAGCAGCAGTCCGAACCCGGCAACCCGGGTCGCCTGCTGGTAGGCGAAATGATCGATCCGCATGACTGCGCTCTCGACGAACCGGGATGGTAGCGGGAGATGAGCCCGGCCGCCGTCAGGTGCCTACGCGCCGGGGTGCGGACGGGTTCGGGTGGTTCCGCTACCCTTCGCCAAATCGGCGGTCGCCTCGACGCACTTCGCGCGACCGCCGGAACCGCGCATGGGCATCCTCGAGCAACTGCTCGCGATCGCGAGGGTCACCTTCTCCGAAAGCATCCGCCAGCCGGTGGTGGCGGTCGTGGCGCTGACGGGCGTGATCATCCTCGTGCTCAGCAATCCGCTGACCACCTTCACGCTGGAAGACGATCAGCGCATGCTCGTCGAGGTGGGCATGAGCACCACCTTCCTCGCCGGCCTGCTGCTTGCCGTGCTGCTCGCCACGAGCGTGCTCACGCGCGAGATCGAGAACCGGACGGTGCTCACGGTGGTGAGCAAGCCCGTCGATCGCCCGGTGCTTCTGCTCGGCAAGTTCCTCGGCGTGCTCGGGGCGATCCTCGCGTCGTACGCGTTCCTCGCCTGCGTCTTCATGCTCGTGGTGCGGCATGGCGTGATGCCCACCGTGACCACGCCGTACCAGATGCCGGTGCTCATCTTCGGCATCGGCGCAGCGTTGCTGGCGATCGGCTTCGCAGGATTCGCGAACTACTTCTACGGATGGAGCTTCGGCGCCACCACCGTGCTCACGGGAATCCCGCTGCTGCTGCTGGCGTTCCTCGCCGCGCTTCCGTTCAAGCACGACTTCTCGGTGCTGCCGCTTCATCCGCCGCCGTCGAACGTCCCGGGCTACACGCCGGACGACCTCGGCCGATTCGTGCTGAAGAACCTGAACCTCGAGCTCTGGAAGGCGATCGCGCTGGCGGGCGTGGGCCTGACCGTGCTGACCGCGTTCGCGGTGGCGATCTCGACGCGCCTGGGACTCGTGCTCACGCTCGTCACCACCATCGGGGTCTTCGTGATGGGGCTCTTGAGCGACTGGGTGTTCGCTCGCCGCATCGCGTCGCTCGACAAGGCGATTGCCGCGAATCCGGCAGGCGTCTGGTGGGACGCCGATCACCTGACCTGGGGACTCTGCAAGTTCGCCCAGGCGATCATCCCGAACTTCCAGACCTTCTGGCTCGTCGACGCGGTGAACCAGAAGAAGCCGATCGTCTTCTTCGCATCGCAGGGCGACGCCGAAACGCAGGCCTACGGACTCATGGTCCTGGGCTATGGCGCGCTGATGACCGCGATGGCGCTCGCGCTGGGAACCCTTCTCTTCCAGCGCCGCGAAGTCGGCTAGAAATCGCAGCCCGACGCCGCCGCGCGCCGCCTCCCTCGCTCGAGCGTCAGCCCTTGCGGTCCCTGGCCTTGTTCTTCTGAATGTCGGCGAGCTGCTTCTGGAGCGACTTGAGCATGTCCTCAAGACGCGACTTGGGCGGGGCGCCCATCTGGCCCATCTTGTTCGGCGCCCGATCCCACCAGGCGATCATCTTCTTGATCGCATTGATGCGAATGCCGAGCACGGTCTCGACGTTGCCGCTTCCGGCGCCCTTCAGCTCGTAGTCGAGCATGAGGCGCGGCATTTCCTTCTCGCAGTTCTCCTGCGCCTTCTTCCAGTCGCCGGCGAT
This sequence comes from Phycisphaerae bacterium, assembly GCA_016873355.1. GTDB lineage: Bacteria > Planctomycetota > Phycisphaerae > Phycisphaerales > SM1A02 > VGXK01. The sequence goes on from VGXK01000136.1 coordinate 5,623, forward strand.
CTTCTTGCCGGCGTGGCTCACCACATAGGTGCCTTCCTCGAGCTGCATTGCCTTCACGAGCTCCGGCTCATTGTTCGCGCGCCCCTGCGCGAACTTGGAGCGCACCGCGTCGGTGGCATTGATGACCAGGTTGTCGGTGTCGTTCGACAGGACGTACTCGCCCGTCGCGTCGTTGTGCCAGGTCACCTTGCCGGTCTTCGGATCGGTGCTGTAGCTGCACTCGAGCGGCGAATAGACCATGCAGCGGATCATGTGGCCGTTGCGGCCGCCGATCTCGCCGACTTCGTAGACCTCCCGAAGCCATGCCTCGAGTTGCGCTCCCTGGGCCGACTGCGAGCCGGAGAACATCGTGATGGCGCCGAGCGAGCCGACATCCATGAAGTAGATCTCGTCGGCGAAGAGCGC
>VGXK01000137.1 GCA_016873355.1 Phycisphaerae bacterium
CTCGGTCACTCACGGATTCGAGCCGTGCGCCGGGCTCGTGACCGGTCTCCACGTTCGCGGCGATCTCATCCTCGGCCGCACGCCGTCGCCCGAGTCAGCTTCGGCGTGCGGTTTTCTCACGGTCGCGGGCGGGGCGAGTCGTGCAGCCCCTCCCGCGCTCGTGGTCGACGGCGCGATCCAGTCCCCGCCCCGCGCGGGCATGATCTTCGTGCTGCGAGGCGCGGCGAGCGCCGGCATGATCGCGCTCTGGTCGGGGCACCTGCTCGGCGACGGCCGGCTCTCGCTTCACGACGGCGCTCGCGGCGCGACCGACGCTGGCGCGTCAATCGCTTCCGGCGGTGCGAAGTCGCACTCGGCCGGCGCGATCGGCGCGTTCCTGGGCCCGAATCTCACGGTCGAGCCGTTCGGATGCGACGCGGTGACGGCCTCGCACGGCAACCATCGGCTTCCCCGCGCCCCCGAGTACGGCGAGATCGAATTCGGCATGGGCGTCGTGATGCAGCGAAGCACGCTGCGGCTTCGCGTGGGTCCCGTCGATCGGGACGGTCGCGCGAACGATCGGCTCGCCTGCCGCGGAACGCTGCACCTGGGAGATTCGCGGCTGGAGATCGCCAGCGCGTTCCTCGATCGTCCGAGCGAGGTCACGGCCGGAACTTCCTTCGTGCTCGTGGAGGCAGGCTCGATCTGCGGCGAACTCTCGAGCGCGTCGCTGCCGGCGCTGCCGAACGGTCTGCGCTTCGCGTTGGAGCGAAGCGCCACTCGCATCGTGCTCCGCGCGGTTGGACACTGACGGCCTCGAAGCGCGGCCCTACGATCGCGACCGTGCCGCGATCGACTTCACGAAATCCCCGCGCACCGTCGTCGAAACCGCGACGCTCCGGCTCGACGCGATCGCAACCGCGGCTTCCGCCCGCGCCGCGGACATTCGAGAAGGGCCGCACCGTCCGCACGATTCTCGATCGCGACGCGATCGACTGCCTCGTGCACAACATTTCGCTCGTGCATGCGAAGTTCGACGGCGACGCGTTCCGGCGCAGCGCGCACAAGGGCCTCAAGCCGCTCACGTTCACGGAGCGCGGCGATCATCTTGCCCGTGCGCTGCGCGAGCACCTGCCACAGCGCTACGACGCCGCCATTCGCGTGCTGCTCCGCTCGCTCACGCCCGCGCGGAGTGAGACCGATCGCAGCGGCCTGGAGGTCTTCTTCTACTTGCCTCACTCGGCGTTCATCGCCATGTACGGGCTCGACCCCGAGCACAACGGCGGCCGCGATCCCTTCGAAATCTCCATGAAGGCCCAGTACGAGATCACGCGCCGCTTCACCGCCGAATTCAGCATTCGGCCGTTCCTTGCGCGGGATCCCGAGCGCACGCTCGCGGTGCTCGCGCGCTGGACCCGCGACCCCTGCCCGCACGTGCGGCGGCTCTGTTCCGAGGGTCCACGCCCCCGATTGCCCTGGGGAATGCGGCTTCGGGCGTTCGTTCGCGACCCGCGCCCGTGCGTTCCGATCCTGGAAGCGCTCAAGGACGACCCCTCGCTCTACGTGCGGCGCAGCGTCGCGAATCACCTGGGCGACATCGCCAAGGACCACCTCGATCTCGCGATCGATCTCTGCGAGCGCTGGCGAAAGGGCGCGTCCGCCGAGCGACTCTGGCTCATTCGCCATGCCCTTCGACACCCCGCGAAGAAAGGGCACGCGCGCGCACTTCGGCTCCGCGCCATGGCACGGTAGCGAGTCCGGAAGAGGTGCGTTTCGCGTAGAATCGCCGCTCTTTCCCAGACCGATTTCGGGGCGCTTCGGCGCCCGCGCCGGCGCGGCGAGCGCGCCCCCAAGACCGCTCTCCACGCACTCATCGCATGCCCGAAGCCACGGAACAGGAACCGCCCGCGCCGCTCGATCGCGTCGTCGATCAGGAGATCGATCGGGAGCTGCACGACAGCTACCTGACCTACGCCATGAGCACCATCATGGACCGGGCCCTGCCCGATGTCCGCGATGGCCTCAAGCCCTCGCAGCGCCGCGTGCTCGTGGCGATGCACGACCTGAATCTCACGCCGGGACGCAAGCAGATCAAGTGCGCCAAGATCTGCGGCGACACCAGCGGCAACTACCACCCGCACGGCGAGAGCGTGATCTATCCCACGCTCGTCAACCTCGGCCAGGCGTGGAAGACCCGCTACCTGCTCGTGGACAAGCAGGGCAATTTCGGCTCGATCGAAGGCGATCCCCCAGCGGCGATGCGCTACACGGAAGCGCGGATGACGGCGGCCACCGTCGCCATGCTCGAGGACATCGACAAGGAGACGGTCGACTTCCGCCCGAACTACGACGATCGCCTCACGGAACCGACCGTGCTTCCGGGGCGCTTCCCGAATCTGCTCGTCAACGGCTCGACCGGAATCGCCGTCGGCATGGCGAGCAGCATGCCGCCGCACAACGTCTCGGAGATCTGCGACGCCATCGTCGCCATGATCGACGATCCGGAGATCTCGCTCGAATCGCTGATGAAGATCGTGCCGGGGCCGGACTTCCCCACCGGCGGCGCCATCCTCGGTCGTCGCGGCATCATCGAGGCGTATGCGACGGGGCGCGGACGGCTCACGCTGCGCGGTCGCGTGCATCAGGGCAAGGACGGCACGCGCGACGCGATCATCATCGACGAGATTCCGTACCAGGTGGTGCAGAGCTCGCTCATCGAGAAGATCGTGGAAGCGAGCCGCGAGGGACGCATTCCGGACGTCTCGGATGTGAAGAACTATTCCGGGCGCGATGCGCAGACGCGCATCGTGGTGGTGCTGCGCAAGGGCGCGGATCCGGAAGTCGTCGAGAAGCAGCTCTACGAGTACACGCCGCTCCAGAGCACGTTCTCGATCATCAACATCGCGCTCGTCAACCACCAGCCGCGCACGATGGGACTCAAGCAGCTCATCCAGTGCTACGTGGATCACCGCCGCGACGTGGTGCGCCGCCGCACCGCGTTCCTGCTGCGCCAGGCCAAGCAGCAGGCGCACAAGCTCGAGGGCCTGATCTACGCGGTCTGCGACATCGACGAGGTGATCCGCATCATCCGAGACAGCCGCGAGCGCGAGGAGGCGATTTCGCGCCTCATGGAACGCGGCTTCCGCATCGCGTCGGATCATCGTTACGCGCGGCTGATTCCGAAGCAGTTGATCGAGCGAACGCAACTGGTGCCGGAGGGAGCGAAACTCACGCGCGTGCAGGCGGACGCGATCGGCGCCATGCGGTTGATCCAGCTCGTTGGTCTCGAAGTGGAGAAGCTCGCGGCGGAGTTCACCAAGCTCCTCGAGGAGATCGAGGGCTACGAGGCGATTCTCGCGGACGAGAAGCTCGTGCTCGACATCATCCGCGAGGACACGCACGAACTGAAGGAGAAGTTCGGCGACAAGCGGCGCACCACGATCGAGCAGACGGAGGCGGAGGACTTCAACATCGAGGCGCTCATCGCCGAGCACGATGTCGTGGTCACCATCAGCCACGAGGGCTACGTGAAGCGCCTGCCCGTCGACACCTACCGCACGCAGGGTCGCGGCGGCGTCGGCATCAGGGGAAGCGACGCCAAGGAAGGCGACTTCATCGAGCAGATCTTCACCGGCTCGAGCCACGACGACCTGCTCTGCTTCACCACCACCGGGCGCGTCTTCAAGATGAAGGTCTGGCAGATCCCGGAGATGTCGCGCACCACGAAGGGTCGCCACATCCGCCAGGTGCTCGAGATGCGCGAGGACGAGTCGATCCAGACATTCCTGCCCGTCGCCGGATTCGATTCGCGCGAGGACTACCTGCTTTTCGTGACGGCGCAGGGTCGCGTGAAGCGAACCGCGCTCGGCGATTACCGCAATGTGAATCGAGGCGGCATCATCGCCGTCAATCTCAACGAAGGCGATCGCCTTGTCGACGTGCTGCTCACGAGCGGCCGCGATCAGGTGCTGCTCTCCACCGCCGGCGGCATGTCGATCCGCTTCGACGAGAACGACGCCCGCGTAATGGGTCGAGCGGCCGCCGGCGTGAAGGGAATCGAGCTCGAAGATGGCGACGAAGTCGTCGGCGCCGTTCGCTGCGACGACGAGAGCGATCTGCTCACCGTCACGCAGAACGGCTACGGCAAGCGCACGCCGCTCGTCGAGTATCTCGTGCACAGCGAGGATGGAACCACGCGCGCCCAGAGTCGCGGCGGCAAGGGACGCATCGACATCAAGACCACCGATCGCAACGGTCGAGTCGTCGCCATTCGAAGCGTGAAGCCGCAGGACGACCTCATGTTCATCAGTCGCGGCGGCATGATCGTTCGCGTCAACGCGGGAGAGATCAGCCAGATCGGGCGCAACACGCAGGGCGTCCGCGTGGTCAAGTTGCGCGACGACGATCAGCTCATCGCCGCCGCCAAGGTCGTCAGCGAAACCGACGCGTGACGCTGCGGCCGCCCGCTTCGCGGCGCCGCGGAGAGATTCGCGTCGGCTCCGGTAGCCCTTTTCGGCTCAGACACTCGGGCTGGCTTCGCGGCTCTCTGAATCGCCGCGATGCCGCTGCGCGGCACCGCCGCCCTCAACTCGCCGAGAAAGGGCTACCGGAAGCCGACGCGACGCTCGAGCGGAGTCGCGAAGCGGGCGGCCGTTCGCGCAGGCGCAATCGAGACATCGGCTTCGTCCCTGCCTTCGTCTTCGTCCTTGTCTTCGCGCCACCCTTCGCCGGTTGGCAGGTGTACACCTCGGTCCCATCCGGCATCACGGTTCGCTTGCACGGACCGCCTCCGTTGAGCACAAGGATCTTGATGTCGCCCGTTCCCATGAGTTGAGTCCTCCGTTCAGGTGCGTCCTTGACGCCGCGTCGCAGACGACACGGATGCGGCGAGGCCCGCCGATCCGCGGAGCGTGCAAGGCCGCCAGGCACGCGACCATCGCCGGCGCGTTGATTACGAAGAAACTCGCTCCCTCTCCGGGCGCGACCGCCACGGACTGCGCTTCAACTCCGGAGGTTCGGACCATTCGCATCCAGGCTGCGCGAGAGGTCCCGCCTCAAGGAGATCGCAATGAACCGCACACTCGCTTCCACGATGCTCGCGACTCCATTCTTCTGCGCCACCGCCTCGTTCGCGGATGTCACCGTCTATTGGTGGCAGGATGCGGACCACTGGAACTTCAAGCGCTCGCACATGCCGGATCTGGATCAGCGTCGGGACGACTGCTGCGAATCGCCCGGGCTGCCCGGCGACGGCAGCGGCTATGGCGTGCCAACATCGATGATGAACCTCCTCTGCTATCCCTCCAATCACGGCATCCCGTTGCTTTCGCCGGGAAGTGGAAACTGGCAGTGGAACGGGCTCTACGAGGACGCCACCGACGCCATCGCCGAGCTCGGTGATTACATGGCGACGAGTCCCGCGACGGGAACCGGTGCGGGCGCGTGGTCCGACGGTACGCAGGATTGGCTTGATCTCTACGCGCATGGACAGCTCGCGCGGACCGCGGTGTTCAACGCGCCCGATGTCGACCCGTCGGTCATGGGAATGACGCTGCACAATTTCAACGGCGGCGTCACCGCGTTCTGCTACGGCGTGTACATCCCCGGCGACTTCTACGAGGGCATTCCGTTGCTCGGTGAGCGAATCGGCGGTCACTGCCTCGCCTTCGTGGGCTCCGAGCGCGGCCAGAACGGCTTCCGAGTGCGCTACCGCGATCCCGCCGACGACGGGGTCGATGCATCGCAGTCGACGTTCACGACGATCGAAACGTATGTCGTGCAATTGCAATTCGCCTATCAGCCGGATGAGCAATGGGTGAAGTGGGTCGATTTCCTGGTGATTCCATCGCGCGATGGATACCTGCGGGCCGTCGATGGGTATGTCACGCTGACTCCGACCTCCTTCCTCACATTCCAGAGCAACGGCGGAACCCTTTCGCTGAACCAGGTCGCGCCGCTGGCGATGGGATCGGTCACCGAACTGATTCCCGTGCCCGATGCCAGCGCGATCATCGACATGGATCTCGAACTCGCGGACGCG
>VGXK01000138.1 GCA_016873355.1 Phycisphaerae bacterium
GCTGCGACTTCGTGTGGCATCGTCGGGCTCCATCGGCGGATCCTCAAGATCCGCCTGCTTCGCCCTCCTTGCCACACTCGTCTCGCCGACGCCAGCTCGCTACGCCTGAGTCGTCACCGCTCTAATCCTCCTGCCACCGCATGAAGATGGTGCCGACGGCGAACCCGATCACGCCCACGGCGAGCAGCACGGCAAGCGCCGAAGCCATCTCGGCCAGTGAGAAGGCGCGCCAGGTGTAGCCGTCGATGAGGCGCGTGGCCCAGGTGAAGGGCGAGATGCCGCTGATCGTCTGGAGCAGCGGCGGCATGAAGAAGAGCGGAATGGTTCCGCCGCCGATCATGGCCAGCACGAGCACTGCGGCGCGCCCGAGTCCCTGCGCCCCGCCTTCGGTGCGGGCAAGACCCGCGAGCAGCATCATCAGTCCGCAGAATCCGATTCCGGTGACGATCACGGCGAGCATCGCCAGCGGCCAGCTCGAGATCGTCACGTCGAACATGGGCAGCTGCCCGAGCCCGATGAGCATGGACTGCACGATCATGCACGCCAGGAACGCCGCGAGCGCCTTGCCGAGCAGCACCTGGCGCCGGCGGATCGGCGCGGTTCGCAGTCGAAGCAGCGTGCCGCGAGCGCGCTCCTCCGCAAGCGACGCGCCGAATCCCGTCACGCAGCTCATGAGTCCCCACACCACGCCCTGGCCGAAGCTGATCTCGTAGCTCGAGCGGGGGCGCTTGCGCTCGTCGAGCACCGTGGACACCTTCACGCGAATCGGGCGCCACTCGAATGCATCCGCGTTCGCGCCGGTGTCGGCGCCGGCGTCGGTGCGTTTCTTCGTCGACGCCGCATCGAGCGCGGTGCTGTAGCGATCGAGCCCGCCGAAGACGGTGGACAGCGCCGAGCGTTCCTCGTCGCTCATCGGCGCGGCGACGATCGCCGCCTTCCCGAGCGAGGTCATCTGCGAGACCGCGCTCGAGTCGCGGAAGAGCGAGCCGAGCTGCCGGAACGCCAGTTCGTTCAGCTTGCCTTCGAGCAGGCCCGCCTCCGCGCGTCGCGACGGATCGGTCACGAGCTCGATCGTGAGACCTCCGCCGGCGAAGAGCGAGAGCACGCTCGCGTCGAACGAATCGGGCACGATCACGAGTGCGGTGAATCGTCCGCGCCGCACGCCCTGTTCGCCTTCGGCGCGTGAAGGGATCTCGGTCGCGTCGAGCGCGTCGTCGCTTCGCAGATCCGCGACGAGCGCCGACGCGCGCGGACCCTTCGACTCGTTCACGACGGCGATCGGCACCTTGCCCGCGCCGCGGCCGCCGCCGCCGCTGAAGATGACGCCGAAGAAGAGGGCCACGAACACCGGGAAGATGAAGATGAAGAACGCCGCGGTGCGGTCGCGGAGGGCCAGCCTCAGATCCTTCACGGCGATGGCGAGCACGGCGAGCATGACGGCGGAGCGCGATCGGAGTCGCGGCGGGCGCCGCGCCGAGTCGTCAGTCGCGCAGGCTCCTTCCCGTGAGCGAGAGGAACACGCCCTCGAGATCCGGTCGTTCGATGCGGATTCCGGTGGCGGCGCCGGACTCGAGGATCCGCGCGATCAGCGGCAGCGGCTGCGCCGTGGGCATGCGTTCGATCTCGTCGCCGCGCTCGACCACGACCGTCACCTCGCCGCCGTGGGCGCGGACGAGCTCGTCGACGGTGCCGAGCGCGAGCACGCGGCCGTGATCGATGATCGCCACGCGATCGCAGACCCGTTGCGCCTCGTCCATGTAGTGCGTGGTGTAGACGACGGTCACGCCGCCGGCGGCGAGCTCGCGCACGCGCGCGAGAATGCTCGCGCGGCTCTGCGGATCGACGCCGGCGGTCGGCTCGTCGAGCAGCACGAGCTTCGGCTCGTGCACGAGCGCCACCGCGAGATTGAGTCGGCGCTTCATGCCGCCCGAGAAGGTCTTGACGCGGTCGCGCCCGCGCGGCGCGAGTTCGACCATCTCGAGCAGTTCCGCGGCGCGGCGCTTCGCATGCGGCACGGCGTAGAGCCGCGCGAAGAAGACCAGGTTCTCCTCCGCGCTGAGGTCGTCGTAGAGGGCGAGACTCTGGGGCGCGAGGCCGAGATGCCGGCGCACGCCGGGTTCCCGCGGCGAGCCTTCGCCTTCGAGCTCGATCGTGCCTTCGTCCGGCCGGAGCAGGCCGATCGACATCGAGATCGTGGTGCTCTTGCCCGCGCCGTTGGGGCCGAGCAGACCGAACACTTCGCCGCGCCGGATCTCGAGCGACAGGTCGTCGACGGCGACGATCGACCCGAAGCGCTTGCGGAGGCCGCGCAGCTGCAGCATGAGGCGGAGAGTCTACGAGTCGGCGGTGCGGCGCGCGGCGGACGCCGTGCTCCCGCGCCGCGTTCGCACGCCCTGCATCTGCGCGCATTCGCACGGCTGCGCAGCGGTAGCATGCCGCGCGTGACGCTCTCCTACCGCACGGCGGGTGAATCGCACGGACCGGCGATGAATTCGCTCGTCGACGGAATGCCGGCGGGACTCGAGATCGACGCGGCATTCATCGACGCCGAGCTCTCGCGACGACAGGGGGGATACGGGCGCGGCGGCCGTCAGCGCATCGAATCGGATCGCGTGCGCTTTCTTGCGGGCGTGCGCCTCGGCCGCACGATCGGCGCGCCGATTCTCATGCAGATCGAGAACAAGGACAGCCGTCTCGACGATCTCGAGCGCACGCCGCCGGTGCATCGGCCTCGCCCCGGTCACGCCGATCTCGCCGGCGCCCGGAAGTTCGACACGGACGACTGCCGCAACGTGCTCGAGCGCGCCAGCGCCCGCGAAACCGCGGCGCGAGTGGCGGCGGGGGCGCTCGCTCGCGTGTTGCTGCGCCAGTTCGGAATCGAGGCGTTCGGCTTCGTGCGCGGCGGACTCGATGTCGTCTCGTCGATCGAGGTCTCGCCGCTGAACTGGCGCGAACTGCGCGCCGCGCGGGACGCGAGCGAGATCGCCGTGCCCGACGCGAAGGCGAGCGATGCCTTCATCGAGCGCATCCACGCGGCCAAGGCGGCGAAGGACACGGTGGGCGGCTGGTGCGAAGCGCATGTCTTCGGCGTGCCCGCCGGGCTCGGCGGCTGCACGCAGTGGTTCGAGCGGCTCGATGCGCGGATCGCCGCCGCGGTCATGGGAATCCAGGCGTTCAAGTGCGTCGAGATCGGACTCGGGCGCGAGTGCGCCGCGCGGCGCGGAAGCGAAGTCCACGACCCGATCACCTTCGACGCGGGTCGGCGGGACGAACCGCACGGCGGCTTCGTGCGCCCGCGCAACAACGCCGGCGGCATCGAAGGCGGAATGACGAACGGCATGCCGATCGTGGTGAAGGGCACCATGAAGCCGATCGCCACGCTCGGCAAGGGAATGCCGAGCGTCGACCTGCGCAGCGGCGAAGCGCAGCAGAGCGCCTACGAGCGAAGCGACGTCTGCGCCGTCGCCGCCGCGAGCGTGGTGATGGAGAACGTCGTGGCGTTCGAGATCGCGCGCGCGTTCCTCGAGCGCTTCGGCGGCGCCACGGTCGAGCAGGTTCGCGCGCACGTTCTCGCCGACGCCGCGACGCAGCGGGCGTCTCCGAAGAGAGCGTGAGCGCGTGTGCCGCTCTCGGCGAATGGGCGTGATGGCGGTCGCGAGCGTGGCGCTGATCGCCGCGATCGTCGGCGCCGTGCTGATGCTGCGCGTGCCGAAGCAGATCGTGCCGGCTGTGCCCGATTCGACGACCGATCGATCGCCGCCCACCGTCACCGCGCCGAGACAACCGGCCGTGATCACGGCGCGGCTCGCTCAGCGCTCGGAGATCCGCCTGCCGGAGGACGATCCGCGCATGCTCGTCTCCGTGGGCGACGTCACCGGCGGCCGCGTCTTCGTCACCGTGCGGACGCCCGAAGGCCGCGAGCTCGCGGGTCCTCAGGCGCTTCGCAGGGAAGGAACGCTGCAGTTTTCGCTCGACGGCGCGTCGTACGGGCTTCGCGTGGCCGAGCTGGAGAACAACCTGCTCGGCGAGGACTTCGTCTCGCTCGAGATCCGGCGAATGGAGCCTTCGTCCGGCCCGCCGCCGTCGCGCGGGCAGGCGCCGGCGCCAAGGTCGGAGCAAGAGCGCATCGATGCGCTCATGTCGCGCGTGGCGGCGCTCGACGGCGTCGTCTTCCTTCGCAACGGCGGCGAGCACGCGCCCTCGGACGCCGCGGCGCACATGCGCCGCAAGCGGGAGGCGGCCGGCGATCGGGTGCGCACCGCCGAAGAATTCATCGATGCGTGCGCGTCGGCGTCGTCGGTGAGCGGCGAGGCGTACACGCTTCGCTGGTCCGACGGGCGCGAAATGACGAGTCGCGACTTCCTGCTCCAGCTCCTGCGCGAGATCGACGGTGGCCGCTGAGCCGCTCGAGTGCCGGCACTGCGGGTACGACCTCTCCCATGCCGGCGGCGTGATCTGTCCCGAGTGCGGCGGCGTCATCGAGCGACGGCCGCTCCTGCCTCGAGCGCCGCGGATCTCCGGCGCCAGTCTCGTGCTCGTCGTCGGATTCGGACTGCTGCATCCGATCCTGGTGGCCGTTGCGATGCTGCTCGCATCGAGTTCGTGGTTCGGCGTGACGCTCTGGCTGGTGATTCTCTCGCCGTGGTCGGCGCTGCTGATGATCGGCGACGCGCTTCCCATGGCGCTCGTCGTGGGCGTGCTCGTCGGACCGTTCTACGGAACGGCGATTGCTCTGGCTCGCTGGAGCGGCATTCGCCGCGCGGTCGCGGCGACCATCACGCTGCTGGCGGTGCTGCACCTTGGCGCAATCATCGCGGCGCTGGCGTGGCGCTGACGCAAGGGAGATGATGGCGCGCATGAGCGTCGAGCCGTCGCACATCCATCGAGTCCCCGGCCCGCCCATGCGCCGCCCGCGCCGTTCGGATGCGCCCGCGCTCGCCGCGCTCGCCAACGACTGGGAGATTGCGAAGAACCTCCGCGATGCCTTTCCTCACCCCTACACGCTCGCCGACGCCGAGGGCTATCTCGCGCGATGCGAATCCGGGGAGATTCCGCAGTCGTTCACCATCGCCGTCGACGATCGACTCGTCGGTGGATGCGGGTTGAAGATGCAGACGGACATCGAACGCTGCTCCGCCGAGATCGGCTACTGGCTCGGCAAGCCGTACTGGGGGCGCGGACTCGCCACCGCCGCGGTGCGCGCCGTGACCGAGTACGCGTTCGAGCATCTCGGACTGCTGCGCGTCTACGCGCTGCCGTTCGAGGAGAACCTGGCGTCGGCGCGCGTGCTGGAGAAGGCCGGCTACGTCCGCGAAGGCGTGCTGCGAAACGCCGCGATCAAGTCGGGGCGTCCGAAGAACATGATCATGTTCGCGATCACGCGCTCGCCCTGACGCGTCGCTTGCCGGCGCCCGCTTCGTGCGCATGATTTCGGCCCGTGGTCGCGCGGCGATCACGAAGTCGGCATCCTTTGTGTGGGCGAGGAGCGGAGTCATGAACATCACGAAGTGGGCGGCGGCCGCCGCGTGCGCGGCGGGCATCGCCTCGATCGCGTCGGCGGGCGGGCTCGACACGATCCAGGTGACGCAGAACGCGTACTCGTCCGGTTCCGGCGGCGAATTCACGGCGCTGCCGATCAGCGGATACGCGGGTGAAACGGGGCTCTTCGCCGATCTCGGCGACGGCACGTTCGAGACGTTCTGCATGGAGACGAGCGAGAACTTCAGTCCCGGCAGCATCATGTCGTTCGTCATCAACACGGGCTCGATCGGCGGCGCCGGATTCGTCCCGCTGACGGAACAGGTGGCGTTCCTCTACACCGAGTTCCGCTACGGCACGCTCGACGGGTTCGACTACTCGCCGTCGGAACGACAGGTCTCGTCGGGCGCGCTGCAGGCGGCGATCTGGTACTTCCAGGGCCAGGCCGGTGCGCCGAGCGGCGGATCGCTTGCCGACGACTTCGTCCAA
>VGXK01000139.1 GCA_016873355.1 Phycisphaerae bacterium
CGCAGGTTCCATTCGTGCCCGGCTCCAGGCGGGCGGCGCTAGAGCAGGTTCCCCCAACGGGCTGCGCTCTCCCGGAACGATGCTCAGCACGCGCCACGCACGCCGATTCCACGAATGGCCGTAGGTCCATGCCCACGCAGCCTCGCGTCCGCCGTCGATGTTCTCGATCCACTGGAGCAGCGCCAGTTCGCGTATCTCAAGGCGCGCGACGCCGGCTGCGAACCACGCCATTCCCACGGCGCTGGCCGCGCCGAGCAGCACGATCGCGATGACGAACGCAAGCGTGCGACGCATCGCGCCGCAGCGTACGCGTGCGCTGGAATCAGTAGGAAAGCCGCCGCGGGAAGAAGTGCAGGCCCGCGGCCTTGCGAGCCATCTCGAGCGTTCGCTCGGCGGTCTCGTTCGCCCGCGCGCAGCCCTTCTTGAGCACTTCGAGCACCAGGTCGTCGCTGCCTTCGAGCTCGGCGCGTCGCTTGCGCATCGGCTCGAGCAGCGCGTTCACCTGCTCGGCGAGCTCCTTCTTCACATGGCCGTCGCCGATGTTGTCGCCGCGCGCGTAGCGATCCTTGAGTTCCGCCACGCGCGCCGCATCGGGAAAGAACGCGTCGACCCATTGGAACAACGCGTTGTTCACATCTCCCGGCTCGGTGGGACTCTGCCGGCCGGTGAAGATCTTCATGATCTTCTTCTCCACTTCCTTCGTGGTGTCGGAGATGAAGACGGCGTTGCCGAGACTCTTGGACATCTTGTTGACGCCGTCGGTGCCGACCAGGCGCCCGACCTTGCCGACATCCGCGCGGGGAATCGGAAAGACGCCGCCGTGCTTCACATGATCGTCGTCTTCGATGTCCGTCGGCACGCCGCAGAAGACCTGGTTGAATCGGCGCGCCACTTCGCGCGTGAGTTCCAGGTGCGGCACCTGATCCTCGCCCACGGGAACTCCGACCGGCCGGAAGGTGAGGATGTCGCTCGTCTGCCCCACCGCATAGAGCGGAAAGCCGAAGCTGTAGTTGTCGCCGAGACCCTTCACCTTGATCTCGTCCTTCAGCGTCGGATTCCGCATGACGCGATTGAACGGAAGCAGCATGGCAAAGAGGAAGCAGAGCTCGTGGATCGCGGGAATCTCGCTCTGGAGGAAGATCGTGGCCTTCTCGGGATCGATGCCCATGGCGAGGTAGTCGCGCACGATCTCGATCGTGTCGGCGCGGATCTCGGCGCTCTGATCGACGCGCGTGGTGAATGCGTGGTAGTTCGCCAGGATGAAGTAGCACTCGTGCGTCGACTGGAGTTCGACGCGTCGCTTGACGCTGCCCACCCAGTGACCCAGGTGCAGTCGGCCGGTCGGCGTGTCGCCGGTCAGAATGCGCGGGCGCTCGGCGCGGGCGCCGGCGGCCGCGCCGGTGTCGCTCCGTGTCATTCGTGATCGCTCGCACTCATGGGGCCGGGAGCGTAGGCGAAGGCCGCCAGAGAAGGAACGCCACGTTCGCCGCGTTGAAGAGCGCGTGCGCGGTGACGGGCGCGGCCAGTCGCCCGGTGCGCTCGAAGAGCACGCCGAAGAGCACGCCGAGCAGGAAGAGCGCCGGGAGCGCCGCGCCCGCGCTCGCGGCCGAGACCGCGCCGTCGCCCAGGTGCATGACCGCGAAGAGCGCCGCGACCAGCATGATCGCCGCCGAGCGACCCATGCCCGTCGCCCGCAGCATCTGCTGGATCACGCCCCGATAGAGCACCTCCTCGACGAACGGCGCCGCGACGACCGCGAGCGCGATCTTCGACACCCTCAACACGAGGTCCTCGCTCTCGCGCAGTTGCCGCAGCGTTTCATGCGCGAGTTCGGGCGGCGGCGCGTCCGTGACGATCGCGGTGATCCACGCGCCGACGAGCATCGAGAGCTGCACGAGCGGCCACGCCAGGAGCAGTCCCATGGCGCCGCCGAACACCGACCACCACGCCGACGACGGATGTCCGTGCGAGCGCTGGAAGATCGAGTGGCGATTCGCCACGATCACGGCGCACGCGCCGACCTGAAGCACCGCGGCGCCGATCGATCGCGCGATCGCCGTGCCTCCACCGAGCGCCGCGGGCCAGAGGAACGAGCCTCCGATCTCGCCGAGCACTCCCGCGAGCACGATCAGCACCGCCGCCGCGAGTCCCACCGCGATCGTCGGTCGCCACGCGGGACCGTCGAGCGAACCCGGCCTCCATCCGCGCGTTCCGAAGATGATCGCAAGCGACGCTGCGCACCAGAGAAAGAGCAGCAGCGACTCGCTCCACGCCGAGGAGCTCGCGTCGCCGTGCATCGTGCCGTTCGTCGCGGCGGTCGTCGCCAGCCGCTCGCCGCCGTCGGCCGACGCTATAACTACGAGCGCAAGCAGCGGGACCACCAGCGCCATGAGTCGTAAAACATCGGTGCTGGATCGGATCGTGGAACGCAAGCAGCGTGAAGTGATCGAGGCTCGCTCGCGCGTGCCGCTCGAAGTGCTTCGCGATCGCATCTCGGAGCTCGGCCGCCCGCGCAACTTCTTCCGCGCCGTCGTCGACGCGCCGCCGCAGGATCGAACCCGCATCATCGCCGAGATCAAGCAGCGCAGCCCCTCCGGCGGCGTGCTGCGTCCCGACTTCGACCCGGTCTCCATCGCTCGAAAGTATCACGACGCCGGCGCGGCGGCGATCAGCTGCCTCACCGACGAAGCCGACTTCGGCGGACGCCTGGAGCACATCCACCAGATTCGCGACGCAGTGCCGCTTCCGGTGCTGCGCAAGGACTTCATCGTCGACCCGTATCAGATCTGGGAGGCGAGATCCGCCGGCGCGGACGCGGTGCTGCTCATCGCCGAATGCCTTCCCGAGCGCGACATCATCGACTTCCAGATCCTGGCGACCGAGCTCGGCATGACCACGCTGCTCGAGGTCCACGACGTGGAGAGCCTCTATCGCGCGATCAATCATGTCGGCTTCCCGCACCCGGGGTACTCGCTGCTCGGCATCAACAACCGGGACCTTCGCACCATGACCACGGACCTGTCGCACACGCTGCGGATGGTGGACCTGGTCGAGGACCGCCGGATCCTGGTCAGCGAATCGGGCATTACCAGCCGCGCCGACCTCGCGCGACTGCGGGAGCACGGCGTCCGCATCGCGCTGATCGGGGAGCACCTGATGCGACAGCCCGATCCGGGGGAGGCACTTCGCCTGCTCATGGCCGCGTAGCACCGCTGGCTCCGGGTGCGATCGCGTTCTATCCTTGAGGCCGATGTCGACCGCCACGCAGACCCGCCTTGGCTCCGAGTGCTCCACCGACGGCATCCGCGTCAAGGTGGTGCCGAGCTACCTGCCGACGCACTCGGATCCCGCGAACGGTCGCTTTCTCTTCGCCTACCACGTGACGATCACCAACGACGGCCCGCGCCGCGCGAGACTGCGCTCGCGCCAGTGGGTGATCGTGGACGCCGACGGCGAACGACACGAAGTGCAGGGCATGGGCGTGGTCGGACATCATCCGGACCTGAAACCGGGGGAGCGCTTCGAGTACTCGAGTTTCTGCCCGCTCAACACGAGCTGGGGCACGATGGAAGGTGTCTACGTGATGGAGCGCGAGGACGGCTCCGTTTTCGACGCACGGATCAAGCGCTTCTACCTGGTGGGTCCGGCGGGATGAATCAATCGCGCCGGCGCGGAGCGTTCTCCGCGTCACGGCGCATGCGAGGCGAACATGCATCATCGACTTCCCGAAGAGCCGCGCGTGGCGGTGGTCGGAGCCACGGGCGCGGTCGGCCACGAATTCCTTTCGGTGCTCTCGCAGCGGCGATTCCCGCTGGCGGAGATCTCGCTGTTCGCGTCGCCTCGCTCGGCGGGCACGCGCGTGCCGTTCGTTCGAGACGGGCGTCGCCACGAGCTTCCCGTGCAGCCGCTCGAAGAGGGCTCGCTGCAGGGATTCGACGTCGCGTTCTTCTCGGCGGGCAAGGGCGTGTCGAAGGCGTTCGCGCCGGCGGCGGCCGCGGCGGGCGCGCTCGTCGTGGACAACTCGAGCGCGTTCCGAATGGATCCGGCGTATCCGCTCGTCGTTCCGGAGGTGAACGGCGAAGTGCTCGACCGGCTCGACGGCCCCACGATCGTGGCGAATCCGAACTGCTCGACGATCATCGCGCTCGTGGCCGTGCACCCGCTGCACGCGAAGGCGCGCGTGAAGCGCATGGTGGTGAGCACGTACCAGGCGGCCTCGGGCGCGGGGGCGCAGGCGATGCGCGAACTCGAGCAGCAGGCTCGCGACTTCGCGGCGGATCAGCCGCTGCGCACGGAGATCTTCGGTCGCCAGTACCTCTTCAACGTCTTCAGCCACAACTCGGCGGTGGGCGCCGACGGCTACAACGAGGAGGAGACGAAGCTCCTGCTCGAAAGCCGCAAGATCTGGTCGGACGACTCGGTGGCGATCACGGCGACCTGCGTGCGCGTGCCCACGCTTCGCGCGCACTGCGAGAGCATCAATCTCTCGTTCGAGACGCCGCTGTCCGAGGACGAGGCGCGCGAGCTGCTGCGGCGCGCTCCGGGAGTGGAAGTGATCGACGACCGCGCGGGGAATCGGTTCCCCGAGCCGCTCGCGGCGGCCGGACGGGATCCCGTGCTCGTCGGTCGCATTCGCGGCGATCGCAGCCAGGCGCCCGGAATGGGACTCGATCTCTTCGTGGCGGGTGATCAGCTCCGCAAGGGCGCGGCGCTCAACGCGGTGCAGATCGCGGAGCGGCTGCTTCCCGCGCGGCGAGGCGCGGCGACCGCGGAGCTCGTCGGCGCTCGGCGCTGACGGGCGCGGCGATCGCCTTTCGCCGAAGCGTCATTCCTCGCGCGAAGAAGCGCGCGTCGCGATCGCGGCACGAACGCGGTCACCGCGCGCGAGAACCGCGAGCGTCGACGTCCGGGCGCAGAGCACGAACGATGCGTCGCATCCGCGACGCCGTTGCGCCGGAGGCGCCTGCCCGGGTCCCGCGCCTCGCGCCGATTCTTCGCGCGGCCTATTGACAAAGTGTAATGCCGCTTTCATATTGTTCAAGCAATGCCCGGAGCCCGCGACGCATTCCTGGCGCTCGACGACGAGGACCTCGAGCTCCTGCTGCGCTTCGTGCTCGTCGACGGCTCGATCAAGGATCTCGCGGGCGCGATGTCCGTGAGCTATCCGACGATGCGCCAGCGCCTCGACTCGGTGCTCTCACGCGTGCGCACGGCTTCGAAGGGCGCCGCGGTCGATCCCGTCGAGTCGTATCTCGCGGACCTGATCTCGCGCGGTGCGATCCTTCCCGCGCATGCGCGTCGCGTGCGCGAACTTCACCGCGCGTCGCTCGATCGATCCCGAAGTTCACCGCCGAACTCGTCGGCAAGGGAGTCCCGATGAATCGTTCCATGATCGTGGCGCTCGTGATGCTGCTGGCGGCGCTCGCGGCGCCGCCGACGACGGCCGCTGGAGCCGATGCCGGCGCGGCGGCGTCCGCGCCGACGACTTCGGGGCGCGGCGAGTCGTCGGACCGCAGCGATTCCTCGAAAGCGAACGGCGCCTCTCTGCGCGACATGTACGACTCGGTGCATCCCGGCATCGTCGGCGGAGCGCTCGGCGCCGGCATCGGCATCTGGGGCGGACTGATCGGTGCGGTCGGCGGCATGTGCGCACCGCGCGGCCGGGCGAAGGGCTTCGTGATCCTGCTCTTCGTGATCCAGATCGTCGTCGGCCTCATGCTGCTGACGATCGGCATCGGCGCACTCGCCGTGGGAACGCAATGGATGACCGCGTACACGTTTCTCATGCCGGGCGGACTCGCGGTGCTGCTCGGCGTTCTGCTCCTGCCCGTGGTCCTGGCCCGCTATCGACAGGCCGAACAGCGTCGAATCGACGCGGAGGCGTTCCGTGCGACCTGAAGCTCGAACGATCACGATGGGCGCTGCGCCGACGGCGCTTGGCGCGGTGCTGGC
>VGXK01000140.1 GCA_016873355.1 Phycisphaerae bacterium
CGGCTCGCACCGCGAGCGCGGCGGCGCCGCGAATCGCGCGGGCAGCACCGTCGCGCTCCGGCGAACGGCGGAGCTCGTCGCCGAGCACGCATGCCTCGGGTCGTCGGCGCCGCGCTCCGCCGCGGAACTCGATCGACGCATCACGGACGCGGCGCCGCGCCTGCACGAGCGCTCGCGCGAGATCGCGGCCCTCGTCGACCGGATGCTCGAATCGCTCGAGGAACTCCGAGGCGTGCTGTCGTCCGCCGCGCCGGCCGATTGGGCAGACGCGCTCGAGTCGATCCGTGCGCACCTCGACTCGCTGCGGCTCGATCGGATCACGGAGCGATCGGTCGTCGACTTCGCGACTGCGGTCGAATCGATCGAGGCCGATCGGGCCCGGGTGCGCCGGCTGCCGCACGGCGGCGCCGCGCGGGACCGCGAGGCGTCGCTGCGGCTGGCGCCGTGGGTGCATCGCGCGGCGGCAGCGCTCGGATCGAGCCCTCCCGGATCGCCGCGGCACGCGTCCGCATCGGCGCTCGCCCGGGAAACGGAGCGGCTGCGAATCGCTCTGCATGGAGGGCGACCGGGGCATCCGGCGCCGGCGTCGGTCATCGAAAGGGAACTGGAACGGCTTTGGGCGACGCTCGCGTGAGGGCCGCCTCGGGCGCCGCGATCCCGCGCCCGCATCGGCGCGGGCGCCTCGCGCTCGGCCTCAGCGCTTCTTCCGCTGCGCAAGCTCCTTGCGAAGGATCGTGTTCTCGCGGCGAGTCGCTTCGAGATCGAACGCCAGGTACTTCACCGTCAGGCGAAGCGTGTCGAGCGCGTCGCGGAGTTCGTGCAGGCGCTGACGCTGCACCGGGTCGGCCACGGGACCGTCGCTGTCGGCGAGCATCCGCTCGACGAGTTCCGCAAGCTTGGCTTGGAGGGCGGGATCCATGAGCACTTCCGATCTTCGCGGTGAGTTCGACGCGCGGTGAGGCCGTCGCGTCCGAGCGAGAGGCTGCACCGAAAACGGGCCCGGATGAAGCGGGCTCGCGTCGAATTCGCAAGATCGCGCGTCGCCGGCGGCGCAGCCGAGACAAACCGACTCGACGTCCCGGAAGATCGCGTCGCGTGTCGCGCGTCGCCGTCGAGCGGCGCGGGCGCGCAAGCGCGCCTCGATGTCGCAGCCCGCCAGATCGCCACGAATGAGGAGCAACCGCTTTAGGGTCGACTCTGCTGCAGGCGCTTGATCGCGCCGACGGCGGCGGCCGGCGCCCGCGCCAGCAGCGGCTCGACGGGCTGTCGATCGCGCCGCAGTTCCTGGAGCAGCCGGGACGCCTGGGCGTCGAGCTCGAAGCGCCAGCGCTTGAAGAATTCCTCGAGCTCGTGGCGGCTGAAGCGGCTCAACGGATCGTCGAGGCCGCTCTGGGCGATCGCCCACTCGATCAGTCCCGCCCCCGACACGCCGAATCGGTAGAGCGAAAGCGTGTGCTCCATCCGCTTCGACGCGCTCAGGAAGGGATCGACCGCCCGCGGCGGAAGCGAGCACATCACCTCTTCCGGCCGCTTCTTCGCGATCTCGCCGAGCCAGCCGCCTTCGCGGCGAGCCTCGACATCGACGAGCGTCGTCTGCGCGTGCAGTCTCGCGGCGATGTCGACGGCGTCGCCCGCGCCGATCGCTTCCGGCGCCGCGACGCTCACGAGCAGCGTCTTCAATCCCACGGATGGAAAGCGCACCCATGCACGCTGATCCGGCTGACCGTCGCGCGTGATCATCTCGATGCGCGTGACTTCACCGACGCCCCACTCGGGACGCTTGGGATGACGAACCTTGTCGCCCTGCTTCAAAACCGTGACCGGCATGGAATGGTCCCCGCGTTCTGCGTGTTCCTGCGGCAT
Organism: Phycisphaerae bacterium; assembly: GCA_016873355.1. Classification (GTDB taxonomy): domain Bacteria; phylum Planctomycetota; class Phycisphaerae; order Phycisphaerales; family SM1A02; genus VGXK01. The sequence goes on from VGXK01000140.1 coordinate 1,864, forward strand.
GGTGTGCCCGCCGCTAGAGTGTGGCGATGCAGCGCCCGATGACGCTCGTGTTCCTTGGAGACATCGTCGGCGCACCGGGGCGGCTTGCACTGCAGAAGCACCTGGCGGCCGTGCGTGAACGATACACCGGCGCGGTCGTGATTGCCAACGGCGAGAACATCCGGAACGGATCGGGAATAACTCCCGATCTCTACCGGGCGCTGCGGCAGGCGGGGGTGGACGCAGTCACGCTCGGCGATCACTGCTTTCGGGATCCGCGCATCGTGCCGCTGCTGGAGGACCCGCAGGAGCCCATTCTCCGGCCGGCGAACCTCTCCTCGCGAGCGCCCGGCAAGCGGTGGATCCGCATTCCGGCGGGGGGCGGGCGCGAGCGAAGCGTGTTCGTGACGACCGTTCTCGGTCGGATCTACTTTCCGCTTCCGGCGAACGACCCCTTTTCGACGGCCGATGAGATCCTTGCCGAGATCCCGGAGCGGCAGCCGATCGTCGTGGTGGAAGCGCACATGGAGGCAACGAGCGAAAAGGCGGCGCTGGCGCATCACCTCGACGGGCGCGTCGCGGCGGTGCTCGGCACGCACACGCATGTTCCGACCGCGGACGCGCGATGCCTTCGCGGCGGCACCGCGTTCGTGACCGACCTGGGCATGTGCGGTCCCTACGACTCGGTCATCGGGCGCGACTCGGCGCTCGTGGTCCGACACATGACGAGCTCGCTTCCATCGCAGTACGACGTGGCCACCGGAGACGTCCGCGTCTGCGGCGCCGTCGTCGAGATCGACGAGTCGACGGGGCTCGCGCGCCGGATCGAGCGACTGGAGATCTCGGATGGCTGATTCGCAGGCCGCGCTCGGGGGCGCGCCGTTCGCGGCGCGGCGAAATCCTGCGCGGGCGCTCGTGGCGCTCATGCGCCCCGGGGACTGGATCAAGAACGTCTTCGTGCTGATTCCGATCGTCTTCTGGCTCGCGGGCATGGGGCGCGACACGCCGTGGGACGAGGCGATCCGGAAGTTCGAGCTCGCGGCGGTCGCGTTCGCGTGCTTCTGCCTGGTGGCGAGCGGCTTCTACTGCGTGAACGACGCGCTCGATGCGCCGCAGGATCGCACGCATCCGGTGAAGCGACGGCGACCCGTGGCGACCGGGGAGATCGCGCCGAGCGTGGCGTTCGGCACGGGCGGGGCCCTGATCGGTGCGAGTCTCCTCCTGTCCGTGCTCGTGAGTCTTTCACTCTTCGGCGTGGTGTTCGTCTACGCGCTGCTTCAGGTGGCCTACAACGTGCGGCTCAAGCGCGTGCCGTTCGTCGATGTGGCCACGATCGCGGTGGGATTCTGCCTGCGAGCGCTCGGCGGCGGCGTGGCGGTGGAGGTTCCGATCTCGATCTGGCTGCTGCTCTGCGTCTTCTTCCTGACGCTCTATCTCGGCTTCATCAAGCGGCTCTGCGATCTGGCGTCGGTCGAGAACGCGAGGCGGGACGGGGCGGTCGTCGAGTGGAAGCCTCGCGCCGGATACGGCAGCCGCGACGAGCTCAACTGGCTGCTCGCCGTGAGCGGCATGACGACGATGCTCATGTACCTGATGTACGCGCTCTCGGAGCACGCGAGGCATCTCTTCGGGGCGCGGGCGTTCGGGTTCGCGCTGCTCTCACCGCTCGTGATGGTGGTGGTGCACCGCTTCTATCGACGCGCGAATCAGGGAATGTCGGACAGCCCGCTCGAGACGCTGCTCCAGGACAAGGCGGTGCTGGTCGCGGTGCTCTGCTTCGTCATCGGCACGCTCATCACGCTCTTCGTGCCGCAGGTCGCCGAATTCCTGACCACGCACCTCTACGACTGAGCGCCGCTCGTGGCGCACGCTCGCGTGCGCCGGCGCCTTCACGAGTTCAGGGAACGATGATGCGCGAGCCGCCGCCCGTCGGCGGCTTCGGTTCGCCTTGAGGCGGGACCGCGCCGCGCGGTGATGCCGGCGCGGGTGCATCGCCCGCAGGGCCGCTCGATCCGGCGTCGCCGGCGCCCGAGGCGCCCGCGGAACCCGAGCGACCGCCGCGACCGATGCTCGCCGCGATGTCCGATCCTGCGCTCCCGGCACCGCCCGCGCCGCCGGCCCCCGGCGCCGCGGCGCGAATGTCCTGCCGCGCGATGAGATCCATCACCTGCACGAATCGAAGCCGCAGCTCGCGCAGCACCGACTCGATGTCCGCGGCCTCCTCCTTCGACAGGTTGCCCTTCGTCTTCTCTTCGAGAATGCCGAGCAGGTCGATCGCGAACTTGGCCCCGATCGGGTCGACGATCACGCGGCCCTTCTCGTCGCCGTAAAGGCCGAGCCCCGACATCGCCTGGCTCGCGAGAATGCCCACGAGACTGCGGAAATCCGCGGGCGGAAGATCCTGCGGCCCGCGCCCGCCGCCCTTGGCGCTGCGTTCGGTCTCCTGCCGGGCCAGCCGCTCCTTTTCCGCCTGCGCCTGGGCCTTCCAGTCGGAATCGACATGGAGGCGTGGTTCGTTCGAGGATTCGCTCATGGTCGGCTCCGGCGGGTTGGGGACGGCGGGATCGGAACGCGCGAGGCGGCGCTCGTGTCGAGCCGATCGCGCGAGCCGGATCATAGTCGGGCCGATGCTCTACAATCGCCGCCCGATGACCGGCGCGGCGTCGCAGCAGGATGGCGCGAAGTCGCAACTCGCGGCACGGAGGCCGACGAACTCGGTCGTGCGCGCCGCGATCCTTGTTGCGGTGACTCCAGGCGCCGCGTGCACCTCCCTCGACTTCTGGTCGTCGAGCGCCACGCCGGTCGAAGCGGCCCAATTCAATCGATCCGCACCCGCGCCACAGCTCGGGCCGCAGGTGCGCGTGCCGAGCGCCGTCTTCGAAGAGCCCGTGGTGGAGACGCAGGAGAAGATCTCCGTCGAACCCGACGGCACTGCGTTCGTCGAAGAGCGCTCCGAGGAAGTGACGACGATGCCGGACGGCGAGCGGGCCACGATCCCGCTCGGTCCCGAGACCGCCTCCGCCGAACTTCCACCCGGTCGTCCGTGGCCGGTCGATGCGCTCGTCGGGCAGATCAACGGCAAGCCGATCTACGCCGACGATTTCCTCAAGGGCATGTCCGATCGCCTCATTCAGCTCGGACAGATGCCCGATCGTCCGGCGGCGCGGCGCGAGCTCTTGAAGCTCGTCTCGCAGCGATTCGACGACGAAGTCAACAACCGCCTCATCATCTCGGAGGCGGAGAGCAGCATTCCTCCCGAGGCTCGAGAGGGTCTCTTCGCGTGGCTGCGACAGATGCAGGAGCAGGAGATCGCGTCGCGCGGCGGCACCTACACCGAAGCGACGGCGAGCCTCCAGGAACAGTTCGACATGACGGTCGAGGAGTTCATCGAGCGGCGCAGGAACGAGGCGCTCGCGGGGGATCTCATCCGCAAGAAGATCGAGCCGCGCGCGATCGTCACCTGGCGCGACATCGAGCGCGCCTACGAGAAGGCTCGAGAGTCGTACGCGCCCGGCGCCACGATCACGATCGGCCGCATCACGCTGATCACGAAGGACGACGCGGCGAAGATCGAGGAAGTGAAGGCTCAATTCGCGGCGGGCCGCTCGTTCGCCGAGGTGGCCCACGACCTGGGCCTGGCGAACGACGGCGCCTGGCGCAGCGAAAAGCTCGGCGAGAAGGGGATCGAGGGAATCGAGGGCTTGCGTCCCGAGGTCATCGAGAGGCTCAAGGCGCTCGACGTGGGCCAGGTCAGCGAACCGTTCGAGCTCGGCGGCGGCACCTGGTGGGTGAGCGTGCTGGCGATCGATCGTCCTCCCGCTCGATCGCTGTGGGAGCCCGGAGTGCAGCTCCGCATTCGCTCGGAACTTCACAACCAGCGGATGATGCACGAGCAGATCAAGTACTTCGAGGCGCTTCGAAGCCGCTGGATCTCCGACGACATCGATCAGATGCGGCTGCGGCTGCTCGACATCGCGATCCAGCGCTACCTGCAGTGACGCGCTGAGCGGGCCGAGCCGCGCGGGCGTGCGCCGCTGGAGCGGTGACGACTCAGGCGTGGCGAGCTGGCGCTGGCGAGACGAGTGCGGCAAGGAGGGCGAAGCAGGC